>CAMLER010000699.1 GCA_946478915.1 uncultured Chryseolinea sp. | reverse complement strand
AGAGAATCATGATCCAAACGCAGCGTCCTCAGCGCTGTGCCTCGCCGAAGGCATCATTATTCGTCCGCATCCTCAACCTTCCCTAAAAAAATCCCTTACTCCCTTTCGCCGCCTCCGACGAAATCTTCTCAGCATGATCCTTCCCCAGATACCGATCAATAAGCCCATGCCCGAGGTATATCAATGGCGTCAACGCGATCGCGATAAGAAACTTGTAGATATAATTCGTGATACCAATCGCCACGATCTGCGCGTTGGTGAATACGCCATAAAACGCTATGAACAAAACCACGAAACTATCAATGAACTGCGACACCAGTGTCGACCCTGTTGCTCTCAGCCAAAGCATCTTGCTACCGGTTACCCGACGGAGACGCTGAAATACAAAAACGTCCACAAGTTGTCCCAGAAGAAATGCAGCAAGGGAACCAATGATAATTCGTTGACCCTGACCGAAAATCTTATTAAAAGCAAAATCAATGTTGAAGGTATTGCCAGCCGGATCTTTGCTGTTGGTATCGATCCAGAAGTCAGCAGGTGAAAGGCGCATGGTGACAAATATCACGATAAAAGCGTAAGCGATAAGAAGCGCGGTAAAGTAGCTGATTCGTTTTACTCCAGGCTTTCCAAAATACTCGTTTATCAGGTCGGTCGTTATAAACACCAATGGCCATATTACCGCTCCGGCCGTCAAATTGAAATCCATGGTGAATCCGAGTATGTTGAGATTCGCCGCGGGTAGGCCAAGCGTTGATTCGGCCGAGAAGATCTTTACACCGATCATCTCGGCCAAAAGCGCATTAGTGATGAAAATACCGGCAAGAACAATGAAAAGTTTATTCCGTTTTTGTTCAAGCGTATTTTCCATCAAACTAAAATAGGGATTAATCCTGGATTACAAATTCCTCGCCTTCTATAGCAAGCGATGTGTTTGGAAAGATGGCCTTCGCTTCGTCGAGGATAGGTGTCAGATCTTTATAGCGCGCGGAAAAATGTCCCACCAGCAGCCTTTCGACACCGGCAAGTGACGCTATCGTTGCTGCCTGTCGGGCTGTACTGTGTTGTGTATCGCGGGCCTTCTGTTCCTCGTCTGTCATGAACGTGGCTTCATGGTATAGCAAATCGACACTCCTGATTTGGTTCACGAGTCCTTCGTCATACATTGTATCCGAACAATACGCATAGCTTCTTGATTTTCGCGGTGGCAATGTAAGCTCTTCATTGGCGTAAAGAGTGGTCCCGGATTCATCGACAACATCGCGACCATCTTTTAAACCCGCTAGCTGCTGGTTGAGCAATCCGGGCGGAAGTTTTGATTTTTCAATTCTCCGAGGCTTATTTTTTTCCTTGAAAAGAAATCCCGAACACCTGATCTTATGCGATAAAGGAACCGTTTCAACAGTAATTGCATCATCCTCGAATATGATTTCTTTCGATCCTTTTTCCAGCAAATGAAAAATAATCTTGAAACCTGGTGCCGATCTCGAGTACCGAAGTTGCGTTGTGATAATCTCGTCCAGGCCGCGATGACTGTACACATGCAGGTCGTTGACTCGCCGTTGCAAATGCATAGTGAAGATTAATCCCATCAAGCCCAGGTAGTGATCGCCGTGAAGGTGACTGATGAAAATGTGATTGATCCTGTGGAAATTTACTTGCAGCCGCATTAGCTGCATCTGAGTTGCTTCACCACAGTCTACCAGAAAGTGACGGCTCTGAATTTCCACGAGTTGGGACGCGGGATGTCGGCCGTAGGCAGGTAATGCGCCGCTAGAGCCGAGAATTGTTATTTTAAAACTCAACGCGAACTTTTATTTGGAATAAAAAACCAAAGCTTCAAAGGCTTTGGTTTTAAGCTTGACGGCGAATTGGATTAATTTCCGTCCGAATTTTTTAAGTCTTTTTCAATTTCGTGCATAAAAACTGCATCGATAGCTTCTTCAACTTTTGGTACAATATTGAGAACACTATCCAACTGCGATATCTTGATCAGTTTTAATGTATGTTCGGAAAGCGTAGTCAAAATAAAAATTCCTCCGTCCTCCTGTACAATTCTGTTCCCTACCAATAATGCGCTTAGCCCGGATGAATCGGTGTATTTCACTTCGGCCATGTCCAGCACAATATTCCTGACTCCTTCGGCATGCAGGGTGATCAACTCTGATTTTAAGCCGGGTGCAACGCTTGAATCCAGCTTATCCTCATGGAGTCTTAACAAACTGTACTTTTCCTGCTTATCAATAGTATACTTCATAGGTTAGATTTTCTTGGTTTCCAAGTTAAAGGAATTTATCGAATTCAAGATGCTTTGTTCTATTCTTTGATTCATCCGGCTGTAATCAACGGATGGAAGGTCCTCACCTCGGACTTGCTGATAAAGTTCCTTGTAACGAGCTGATATCGAGGCAACAATGTCATCCGTCAGCTCAGGAATCTGTTGTCCTTCTTTTCCCTGAAATCCGTTCTCGATCAACCATTGACGCACAAACTCCTTTGACAACTGCTTTTGGGGTTCTCCTGCAGATTGCCTCTTTTCATATCCGTCGGCATAAAAATATCTTGATGAATCGGGCGTATGAACCTCATCGATCAGGTATATTTTTCCGTCGTGCTTTCCAAATTCATATTTCGTGTCAACGAGGATGAGATCGCGTTGTGCTGCGAGGTCGGAACCTTTCTCAAACAGCCGTAGGGTGTATTGCTCCAGAATAGTATAATCCTGTTCAGTCACAATTCCCCGTTTCAGGATCTCCTCCCGGGAAATATCCTCGTCATGACCAATGTGAGCCTTGGTAGTTGGCGTAATGATAGGCGAGGGAAGTTTGTCATTTTCCTTTAAGCCTTCCGGTAAGGAGACGCCGCATAA
>CAMLER010000698.1 GCA_946478915.1 uncultured Chryseolinea sp. | reverse complement strand
ACCTCGCAATCCGCTTCTGCCTGATCATTTTTCAAACTTAAGTATGCTGCCTTCGATAATATCGCAGCATTCGTGTATCTGATCTTCTGTGATCACCAACGGTGGAGCCAGGCGAATGATGTTTCCGTGTGTCGGCTTTGCCAGCAAGCCATTTTTCGCCATGTCGACACAAAGGTTCCACGCGGTATCGCTTTCCGGACTATCATTGATTACGATCGCATTCAACAACCCCTTGCCCCTCACTGTGGAGACCAACTTTGACTTCTTCATCAGCGCTTCCATCCTCTCCCTGAAAACAAACCCAAGCTTGTAAGCATTTTCCGCAAGGCCTTCATCCTTCACAACCTGCAAGGCTTCCATGCATACAACCGCTGCCAGCGGATTTCCGCCAAAGGTTGAACCATGCTCGCCCGGTTTAATGACGAGCATAACTTCATCATCCGCAAGCACTAATGAAATCGGGAAAACTCCTCCGGATAACGCCTTCCCTAGAATGAGAACATCAGGCCGTACGTCTTCATAGTGGGCCGCGAGACTCTTTCCGGTGCGTGCAATCCCTGTTTGAATTTCGTCCAACATCAGCAGCACGTTATGTTTTCGACAAATTGTCTCTACGGCTTTCAAATAGCCATCCGAGGGAACATACACTCCAGCTTCACCCTGGATCGGTTCGATCCAAAGTGCGCAGACATTTGGATTAGCTAAAGCTTTTTCGAGCACCGGGATATTATCATACTCTACCAGCTCAAAGCCTGGCATAAAGGGTCCGAATCCTTCGCGCGCACTTGTCTCCGTAGATGCTGAAATAATTGTGGTAGTACGACCATGAAAATTTTGTTTCACTGCAACGATAACTGCCTGATCGGCTGGAATACTTTTGCGCGTATAGCCCCACTTTCGCGCCAGTTTGATTGCCGTCTCGTTTGCTTCAGCACCGCTGTTCATAAACAGCGCTTTTTCATAGCCAAAAAATTCGCAAACATATTTTTCAGCTATGCCCAACTTGTCATTATAAAAAGCTCTGGAGGTTAACGTGAGCTGTCTTGCCTGTTCGATGAGCGCATTGACAATTCTGGGATGACAGTGACCCTGGTTGACAGCACTGTACGCGGAAAGAAAATCGTAGTAGCGTTTTCCATCGACATCCCAAAGAAATACACCTTCGCCCTTTGTGAGAACTACAGGTAAAGGGTGATAATTATGTGCGCCAAATTTTTCCTCCAGAGCTATAGCTTCCTGTGTGGACATCACTGTACCGAACATATCGAACGCTTTGATTTACGAGTTCTACAAAGTTAGTCAGGAATTTAGAATTAATCTGTTCCGTCTTTCCCGGCAGTTGCGTTGCGTGGGAAATGCATAACTTTACGAGAATGGAAATCCTCATTGCTATACTTGGATCGATTCTGGGAGGAAGTGCAGTCTGGTTTTGGGCACGCGCTAATTCTCTGTCGAAAAACCAGGAGATTTTCTCTGCCCTGACAATTGAGCGCGAAAAAAGCAAGAGTTTTGAACTCCAAACCGTCGAATTGAAAAGGGAACTTGAATTTGAACGGAACAAACTTTTGGAAGCTAATTCCAATTTGGCATCGGCCGAAGCAGATTATCGAAACATTCAGGAAAAGCTGCAGGACCAAAAAAGGGAACTCGAAAATCTTAACGAAAAATTCGCGCATCAATTTAAGAATCTGGCAAACGAAATTTTTGAAGAAAAGACCAGAAAGTTCACAGACCAAAACAAATCCAACCTGCTGGATCTTCTAAAGCCACTGGGGGAAAAAATCAATGACTTTGAGAAAAAAGTTGAAGATACCCATAGAGATAATATCACACGGAATTCGGCTCTGCGCGAGCAACTGGAGAACCTTCAACGGTTAAATCTTCAAATGACGAAGGAGGCAGAAAATCTGACACGAGCACTAAAGGGCGATTCCAAGACCCAGGGTGCATGGGGAGAGTTTATTTTGGAAAGCATTTTGGAAAAATCAGGTTTGGAACGGGATCGGGAGTATACTATTCAACAATCCTTTGCTACTGATGAAGGGAGGCTGCGACCTGATATCATCATAAGACTGCCAGACAAGCGTGACGTCATTGTGGACTCCAAGGTAAGTTTGACTGCATACAATAATTTTGTGAATGCCACCTCAGAGGATGATAAGGTAGCCGCACTAAAGGCACATCTTGTTTCAATTCGCCAGCATTTGAAAGGACTTGCAGAGAAAAACTATCAAAGGATATCTGACCGGCACCTTGATTTTATTATTATGTTCATTCCGATTGAACCAGCGTATATCTTAGCGATTCAAAGTGAGAAGAAATTGTATGAAGAAGCGCTTGAAAAAAGGATCGTGTTTGTAAGTCCGACATTGCTTATTCCATCGCTTCAACTGATCAAAAACGTTTGGAAACAAGAATACCAAAACAGAAATTCTCAAGAAATTGCCCGACATGCTACATCGCTTTACGAAAAATTCGCTGGCTTTACCAACGATTTAATCGATATGGGAAATCAATTAAAGAAAACACAAACCTCATATGAAAATGCTATGAGTAAATTAGCAACCGGGAATGGAAATCTGGTAAAAAGCGTTGAGCGATTCAAAGCGCTTGGACTTAAGCCTTCCAAAAGTGTGGATCAACGGCTACTAGACCGTTCAGGAGAACAAACAGATCTTTTCGAATAGGACATGAAGATAACACAGGAGAACAAACTAAAGAAACTTATTGTCGTCGGTGATCGGGTTTTGATTCGTCCCGCAAAACAATCCGACAAAACTTCTTCCGGCTTATACCTGCCACCGGGTGTGCAGGAAAAGGAAAAAATTCAAAGTGTATATGTCATCAAAGTAGGTCCAGGTTATCCGTTACCACTGCCCGTGGATGATGA
>CAMLER010000697.1 GCA_946478915.1 uncultured Chryseolinea sp. | reverse complement strand
AATGGTGAGTTGCACTGCATTGATAAATGTTGCTCAATAATATAGCAGGGGTAACCCATATTCTTCATGTTCTTTGTTCTTCATGCAACTATTCTCTCGTTGTTGTCATCCTAAGTGTAACCTTTTTATGAAATAGGAGTCTCGTATTTACATCGATCATTACCGACCTACCACCTAAGTTCATTGCCGAACAATATTATGTTCGTTACTGGACAATGTTACATTCTGTCTACCCGACAATCGCGCGAATAGTATTTTTTTAACGGCCGTAGAAACTGGCGGAACCTCGCATCTTGTGGGCACGAATAATGTGTCCCTTTCTGGCAGTATCCATACCGTTGCTTTTTGAATCTTTCATCTTTAATCATTAAATACTATGAACACGATCGTCATAATTGTCTCATTTGTTTTCCTGGCTGCTTACGATGGTTTTGCAAAAATAAGAAACGGTTACGGCCGGCGAATCGAGGCGGCGCGATCAGCGTTGCATACGATAAAATTACGGTTAGCAGATACCAAAGGGTTGTCGCTTGATGAGCGACAGACACTGGAGAGGGACATGCAGGGCCTTGTTTCTTATGTTTCATGTTATGAACTAACCGAGGAACTGATCGCGCGTCTCCGGAAAATTTCGCCCTCAATTTTTTGGGATATTGAAAATATCACAGACAAAAAAGGAAGGCCTACCGATGTTTACGTGAAACTTGTGCCTGACCATCTGACAACCGTTAACTTAAAAGCCGCTAGTTTCGTAAAACAGGTAACTGACGATGCGGATGCTAGTTGCTCAGAACATGGTACGCTTACAGTATCGATCGAGGTATGTATCAGAGACAATTCGTTGTTCATGTTGTGTCACGAACTCGGTCATATGAAATATATCATACCGAACCTCGCGGCATACAACATATTTTATCAAAACGTTTACGGACGAGCGAAATATTATAATCTTCCATACATCGGGCATAATCACCGCGACAAAAGTGGACTAATGGCCAGAGAATTTGAGAAAATTCATCGTAAGGATATGATGAGCTATAAGGAAAACCTTGGAGGTGAATTGAGAAATTTTGTGAGCTTATTTTCACGTTTAAAAAAGATACAAGCAAGCGTTCACACAGATGACGTGGATGTAATTGCGAATGTATTCTGAAATTTGCGCTTATAAATGGTATTGAAACATGTATCAACTTATTGACCGATGAAAGGACACGGCTAATAAGTAATTGTTATTACAGCGTTTAAAGTGGACTGAATTTCTTGCCATTCACCAAAGCTTGTTTTTCTTTCGAATGTCCGAAGATGCTTGGTTTCTTCGCGCTTGCCGGTCTCGATCATTAATCCTGTAAAGGGTGGAAGGTTCTTGAATCCTGGCCAATCCATCATATTGCCGTAATATTTGTAATGGCCCGAGGGTTGGTCATCACTAGGGGGGATGTATTGTATCTTTTTGTTCCCCAGCTTGAATTGAGATTCTTTCCATTTTTCCCAGTCCCTCAAACCGGCAAGCATTTTCATTCGGTCATTTCTTTCCTCAATCCATTCGAATCCTATACATACATATTTTTGATTCAATAATATTTTTTCCTTATCAAGATCGAATCTTAGCCATCCAAACTTCTTGTTTTCAGTCAGAATGATCTCTCTTTTTAAGAGTTCATCACCCGGCTGTTGTCTCAAGGAGTCGAACTCGAAGACATGAAATCTTAGCTTTAATGTGTCTTTGGAATTATACATTAACCTGACTTGCAATCTCTCGAGGTTAAACGGAATTCCAGGAGATGTTACCAGTAATGCCACTGCACCTCCGCCCATTATAGTGTCCAGTGGAAGCACTCCGTCTTTGCCGCCCATCCACCCTAACCTGGCTAATTTTCGATTTAGTTTTTTTTCTGTAACGGTGATTTCATGGAGTAGGGTAGCCTTAGAGTTGATTTGAATCTTCACCGGGAACAATGCCTTTGATAGATTGTTGATCGGAATTTTTAAAGTCTCGAAACCGATGGATGAAAATAATAGGGAGTCATGAGCCAGAGAAGACGGTATTACGATTTCGAAAGATCCGTCAGGGTCGGATAATGTTCCAACATTTTTCTTTAGTACCCCGATATTTGCGTATGGTATTGGGTTTCCATTTTCGTCGATAATCTTGCCTATGATTTTGAACTCTTTTGGGATTGAGCTGCAGTTCGCGAGCTTTGGATTGCTTACTAATGAGTCAAGAGAAATCATGCAATCCCCGAATTGGAATGCCTCGGGAAGGTTGATCACAATTGGTTTTTCGAAATTTCTTTTGTTATAAGTGAATACAACCTTGTCTTTTAGATCATAGATATTTGAATAGACAGTCAAGGAGTCTTGATGGGTTTTTTTAAGGATTTCCAGCATATTACTTATGACCAATCCATCAGCGTTTGAAATCATTTGTTCCGCTGTTTGGTATCTGGGGCAAACGGGTTCGTCACTGAGTTCAGGATGCCATTGGTTGAAATTGGTTTGAGTTAGATGTCCATTGGCCGGTCTGCGGACGTCCAGGCTGTTATTGTGAACGCCGAGGATTGCGGCATCACCTGTCGCGTCAGCAAGCATAATGGTAGCATCCTCCAACTCCTCAAGCGAATAGCTTTGCAAAAGCTGAAGGGCCTCCTGCACGGTTGCCGTTTTGTCGAGAATTTCCTGCCATGGATAATGCTGTGGTTTTTGTTTGGAGCTGTCAAAATGAATTTCCTGATAGGGAGTCTTTGCCGCGTCGAAGAACAGTCCCTTTTCGTTCATCCCTCCCTGCGCCCAACCTTCTGAGAGGAAGGTAAAGATCACAGAACCATATTTACCAGTAGCAGGTGGGTTAATTTTTATAGCACCGTCCTGTGCGAACCAATCCTCATGATTAG
>CAMLER010000696.1 GCA_946478915.1 uncultured Chryseolinea sp. | reverse complement strand
CCGGAATTTCACCTCCCGCAGGAGCCAGCCGCGCACGTCGTTCCACTTTGGTGCTCCCAGATCCGCGATACCCGGGCAATCACCTCCTGTATAAAACCGAAAGTCACCATAGTCAATACGCATTGCTATACTAAGTTGATTTTCGCCTGGAACATATTCCTTCGAACTCAATGCGGGAAAGTATTCGATTGTTTCATTTTCCTTGCCTGCCCATATTTCACCATTGGATTTGATATTTTGAACACGGAATGTTTTGAATCTATCAGGTTTGCTTCGCAGAACAATCTGTTGAGCTGACCCAGCCTTGAATTGTTCGACGACGGTTCCGTTTTGCCTAATCTGATATTCCTGGAAGCTCCAATAATTCGATATGGCTTTGTAATGATCTGCGGTGCTCGGGTTCGCCGTCAGTTCGTTGCGTATCGAATCACTTTTTAGCGCAATCGGATAGTTATATTCCGGGTAGCCGCGATCCAAAATCTTTTTAATTATGAGATGGTCGCCGACACCTGTAATTCCCGAAAGAAAATAGTTTCCTTTCGTTGACTTTTTAGCTGTTTGGTAAAAACTTCCAAAATGATCGTCGTGAAAATGAGTGATAACCGCATAATCAATGGCTGGCTTCGGGCGCGGATGAAAACGTTTTATATAATCTACGATCCACTCATGAGCACGCTTCGAACCATTGGGATGAGGCTTTGCATTCCGAGCGGAATTTGTTCTTTCAGCAGTGGGATCCATTTCGCCCGCATCCAGCAACATCGTTGTCCCATCTGGAAAAATATAAAACGCTGCATCGCCGTGACCTGTGTTGATGTGGTGGATGTCAAGGTATCCCTCTTTCCACGCCGGCAACAATTTTCCCACTTCTTGTGCCCTGGAGACCCAGGAAAAAGTTAGAAAGAGTATCAAGGCGGTAATCTGTTTCATGATAGTATCTGGATTTATCTTTATCCTGTGTCAGAATATTAATCAGCAATTTGCGGCGATGTATGTGCTGCTAAAGCTTTATCCTTTCAACCATTGAGTACCCTAACCGTTACCAGTAGTTGACCGGTATGACGTTGCGTATGCTCAGCAGCATGGAACAATAACCCAAGGATATTCGAAGGTAACTTCTTTCTTCCTACACCAATTGGCTTGAGTAATGTTTCTTCATCTGTTTGTTGCAATTGGCGAAGACATTTCTCTACTTGAAACCGGAGGTTGAGTAAAAGGTCTGAAAGCTCACTCGAGCCCGGAGAACTTTCTTGCCGAAGGTATTCGAATTGTTCCGGCGATAATGGTTCTTCTCTGGCATAGGTAAAGAGCCGATCGAGAACCCCGGTCAAATGACGCAAATGAAATCCTGGCGATGCTACACCGGAGGGTTTCTCCCACAGTTTTGCGGGTGGGAAATCAGTCATCAGCTTTTCGACGTCTTCCAGGGATTGTAAAATGGCATGAGCCACAGGCTGAAGCAGTGACGGAATGGAGCTGATCGGTCCTCTTAGCCAAACCTCAGGTTCTTCCATAAAAATTTTGGTCCATATCTTGATTACCAAGGTAGTATACTTTTTGATTTTTGTAACGCGATTTAGTCTTAGCTTTGAAAATGGCGAACCGATTTCAAATAGCAGCATTCTTTCTTGCGCTTATGAACTATAGCATATGTGCAGCTCAGCAGCTCGAATATGCCAAAGAAGTGATTGAAAAACTTTCTTCCCGCGAAATGAAAGGGAGAGGATATGTAGACGGCGGCGATTTCAAAGCCGCATCTTTTCTGGCTGCAGAATTTGGAAAGCAGGGTTTGCAAAAGTATTCGAAAACGTATTTCCAACAGTTTTCGACACCGGTGAATTCCTTTCCTGGTAGCATGTCCGTTACAATTGATGGGCATCAATTAAAGCCCGGTGAAGACTTTCTCATCGACCCCGGATCTCCGGGCATTTCGGGACATTTTCAAGTTGAATCAATCGCAGCGGAAGAGTTGCTTAAAGATGACTGGTTGCAGAAGATTGAGGCGGCCTCTTCCAGGTTTATTGTGATTGAGGCGTATGACAAAGCGGAATTCGACGCAGAGGAACAAAAGAAGCTGACGGAGATTATTCTCTTTCTTAAGTATGCAAGGGAGAACCCTGCTAGAGGGGTTATAATTCTATCCAATGATAAGTTAACCTGGAGCGGATCAACTGAATTGTACTACAAGCCGGTTATAACAATTCGAACACAAGCTGTCTCCAAGGCTTTTTCATCGATTGACGTGAACATAGAAAACAAGTTTTTAAGAAGACATGAAACCCAGAATGTGATCGGTTATATAAAGGGAACGCAAAATGATTCATTGCTTGTATTTACAGCTCATTATGACCATTTGGGAATGATGGGTCGGGAGACCGTGTTTCCAGGAGCAAACGACAACGCCAGCGGTGTGTCGATGCTTTTGAACCTTGCAAAATACTATTCAAAAAATGCGCCCAGATATACCGTTGTCTTTATCGCTTTTGCCGCGGAAGAGATCGGCTTAATTGGGTCCAGTTATTTTACTTCGCATCCGACCTTTCCCCTTTCTAAGATTAAATTTCTTATCAACTTCGATCTCGCCGGAACCGGTGACGATGGGATTCAGGTTGTTAATGGAAAGGTATACCAAACGAAGTTCGATCAGCTTGTCGATATTAATAAGCAAAACAATTTGCTGACCCAAATCAAGGTTCGTGGTGAAGCTTGCAATAGCGACCATTGCATGTTCTATTCTAAGGGCGTTCCATGTTTCTTCATTTATACCCTCGGGGGGATCCAAGCCTACCACGATATTTATGATAAGGCGGAAACCCTCCCGCTTACCGACTATCAGGATTACTTCTCGTTGATAACAAGATTCATCGACACCTTTTAAGGGGAAGCTGTTTC
>CAMLER010000695.1 GCA_946478915.1 uncultured Chryseolinea sp. | reverse complement strand
CCCATTACCACGGCAACACCCTGCTCGTTCTTACAAATGGGCATGATCCCGGTGTAAAATGCAACTTTGCCTCCCGGCATGCACCATGCGTTCACAGTCTTCGGATCGTCGATAAGATTAAATTCCCAATCAAAACCCTGGAGCTCTGACGATAGATTTTTGCTGGCCATATATTCTTCAACTGCCTTTTGAATCTTAAGTCCAACCCGCTTCACCATTTCACTTTGCTCACGATTACTGGAGAGCGGTCCCCGCCGTACAACGGAGTCGTATTGCTGGTTAACTATAGGAAGAATCTCGGCGTTGGATACCAGGCTTAATTGTTTGCGACCCGTGACAGCTACTGATGAACAAGCATAAATCACAAGTGCAGCCAATGCCAGAAAGTACAATGAGGGTTTCATAAAAAATAATTTTTGTCGTAATTATACAAATCCTAACCAAAATTGTTAATAGAGTATAAAAAGAAGTTCCATGTGATCCCGGTTAGATGTTTAGATAACGATGAAGGCAGTGAGGTAGTTTAATGACGGGGTAGATTTATGGTATACACAGACCCATATGAAAAATAGGAAAGTTCTGATCATTGATGATGAAGTCGATTTTGGTATGTTAATGAAGCGGTTTTTTTCTCAAAAGAATTACGATGTTCTTGTTGCCTACAATATTTCTGATGGCATGAAACTTCTTGAGGAACATCACCCGGATATTGTTTTTCTGGACAATAATCTCCCTGACGGATATGGATGGGACAAGACGGAGTTCATTCTCAATAACTATCCGCAAATTCAGCTCAATCTTATCAGTGCCCTTAATGTTCCGAAGACCTCAGCTTCTGCATTTCGCATACTTGAAAAACAAATGTTGCTAAAAGAGCTCCCGAAAATGTTTGTTTGATGCGCCATTCACGAGTGAGGGTTAGCCTCATCGTTACATAAGGCTCAGCTGATCGGCTTCGAAGTCAGAATACCAGGGTAAGAAAAATCCCTGGCTTCAACAAAACAATGTTTCTAATGAAAGGAAAGGCCAATACAATTGATGAACTACTCTCACCACTCTTACAGCATTTCCAAAAAGATTCGTTTGCCAGGCAAGAGGTAAACGAAAAACCTCCACTTCGCTCCGAACTCTTCAATGCGGAGCAGATGGCTCAGCATGCGCAGCATCTAGCCGATACACATACCTTAAGCAAAGAAACCGGACCTGAGCTCCTGTTAAAAAGACTTGCCGAAAACGAAGAGATCCTGTTCGAAGTAACCAACCAACTTCATGATGACGTAAGGTTTAAAAAAGCAATTACACCTGCAGCAGAATGGCTAATCGATAATTTCTATCTGATAGAAGAGCAGATCAAGATTGCAAAACGTTATTTACCCAAGGGATATAGCAAGGGACTCCCCCGGTTAAGTCAGGGATCCCTTGAAGGTTTTCCAAGAGTGTACGATATTGCCATCCAGATTATTTCTCACAGCGACGGCAGAGTAGACCTGCAAAGTCTAAGCAATTTCATTTCAGCTTATCAAAAAACCACGTACCTAACCATCGGTGAACTTTGGGCGGTGCCCATCATGATCAGACTGGCTCTTATTGAGAATCTGAGTCGTGTTGCTGCACGGATTGCAATCGATCGCACTGATACAGCACTGGCCAACGACTGGGGAAATCGAATAATCGAAATAGCTGAAGAAAATCCAAAAGACCTGATCTTGGTTACGGCAGACATGGCCCGGGCAAACCCTCCGATGGTCAGCGCGTTCGTTGCCGAAGTTACTCGAAAACTGCAGTGGAAAGGCTTGGACCTCACGTTACCACTGACATGGATAGAACAGCACCTCTCTGAACTTGGTAGCAACATCAATCTAATGGTGCTAACTGAAAATCAAAAGCAAGCTGCTGATCAACTGTCAATGAGCAACAGCATTAACAGCCTGCGGTTTCTTTCAAAAATGGATTGGCGTGAATTCGTCGAATCCCTCAGTATAATCGAACAAACGCTGCGGGAGGATATTGGCGGTTTGTATTCCCTAATGGATTTTCACACGCGTGATAACTATCGACACGCTGTCGAACAGATTGCAAAAAATAGTCACCTTTCCGAATACGAAGTTGCTCGGCTTGCAATTAACCTCGCAAAAAAGAGTGCAGCTAATGAAACCAACATTCTGCGTAAATCACACGTTGGTTATTTTCTCGTAGATAAGGGGCTTGCGCTCACAGAACAAACTGCCCGGATCAAAATTTCCGCATGGCAGAAATTGCGTAGAGCGCTGCAGCGGGCAGTACCCTCCCTTTATTTTATTCTTACGATCATCATCACGCTTGGGGTAGGCGGCGCGCTCACCTACAAAGCGTATAGCGATGGCGTGGATGAGGCTTTACTGGTGATCGTTGGCATTCTTTCCATTACCGTCGCAAGCCAGTTTGCTCTCAGTTTTGTTAATTGGTGGGCAACGATTTGGGTGAGACCAAAGATGCTTCCCAAACTCAACTACGCGAAGGGTATTCCAAGTACGCATCGAACAATGGTCGTAGTCCCATCCATGATTGTAAATGTTGTCGAAGCACAGAAGTTGTTGGAAGACCTGGAAGTGAGGTTTTTAGCAAACCGAGATCCCAATTTACTTTTTGCACTGCTAACGGATTTTAAAGACAGTCCTGACCAGGCATTATTTGAAGATGAGTCATTGGTAACATTAGTGCAGAGAGGAATAATTGAGCTGAACAAGAAATACGGCCGTTTGAACGATGACACATTTTTCCTGTTCCACCGTCCCAGAAAATGGAATCCGCGACAGAATTTGTGGATGGGTTATGAACGCAAACGTGGAAAACTTTCAGAGCTCAACCGATTATTGCGCGGCGAAGGTGAAGACAGTTTCTCCGTAATTGTGGGGGATCCA
>CAMLER010000694.1 GCA_946478915.1 uncultured Chryseolinea sp. | reverse complement strand
AGCCAGGAAAAAGTTAGCTGCTTCTGTTGAATTCAGCACGTTTGCCGTAAGGTTACCATAGTTTCCGTCGTGACGAACGGATGCATTATCCGAATTCTGCAAAATCACGCCCCCTGCAAAAGCAGCAGCAACAGTGGATTCTGCTGTACCCGGATCGACTTTACTCAAATGCATTCCAGCACGCAATAACAAAGAATAACCAAATTTTTTCCATTTCGCGATATCACCGTTATAAAGGACGTCGGTGTTAGAAGCTTTGCCGGCATCAAGTCCATCAGATGCGCTTTTCAATTCACTAAGGATTCCCTGGTAAATCGTCTGCTGATCCTGGTAAGCTGGAAAGAAGTTTTGATCGATGTAACCCTTTCCTGCCTCATCATAAGGAATATCGCCATAAGTGTCGGTAATGATCATCAAAGCATTCGCCTGAATTATTCGCGCCTTGTTCATCAAATTACTTAAGGCAGGATCTTCTGAGGTTCTTGCTATTACGTCGCTAGTATAACGTACAACATTGCGATAATAATCGCGCCAGTTTCCTATCTAACAGTTTGGATTGTTCTTGTTAAAATACCCGCCTTCCAATACGCCGGTATTAGGCGATGTCAATTGTTGAACGATTGCAAGCTCGAAGTTTAGTTGAGAATCATCTGGTGATGAGTTTATGATCGCATTGTTCAAAATCAATGACGGATCCAACGATGAGGAAGAAGTTTTACTGGTGTTCAATTCATCGAAGCCGCTGTCACAGGAAGAAACTGCAACCATCAACAGCGCTAAAGCAGTTACATTAAATATCTTTTTCATGATTGGATCAAATTAAAATTTAACATTCAAATTGAAACCAAGGCTGCGTGTCGTAGGAACGCTTGGCGACTCCAGACCAACAACGTTGTCAGACGTGTAGCTGAAACTTTCGGGATCGATATTCGGTGCCCATTTTTTCAACATTGCCACGTTGTTTGCAACCAGGCTCAGCCTCAGACCTTTTACAGGGAATGATTCGGGCAGGAATTTAGTAAAGTCATACCCTATAGTTATTTGACGCAACTTCCAATAGCCTGCATCATAAATGATGGGTTCAACAAGACCGGATCCGCGTACGACTGAAAAATAATCTTCATTTTTCGCGCCTGTGGTATTAGGTTGCCCCTCTTGGTTAACACCCTCTCCCACTACAAATCCAGGGTCATTGCCGTTGGCATCCAAAGTACCTCCCTCTCTGCCGAGCAGTGTTTCTTTATGCAACCCATGGCGATAGGCGTTGAAGTTCGTTCCTGACAGGAGCTTTCCACCTAACTTAAAGTCAATAAGCACAGATGCAGTGATGCCTTTAAAGCTAAATGAATTCATAAATCCACCGGTCCATTTCGGCAATGCGCTGCCGAACGAAATTGGTTGCAAAGTAGGAAGAGGAAGTCCGTTAGTTGAATTAAAGATTTTCTCGCCGGCTTCATTTCTGCGATAACCAAACCCGACGATTTGTCCCATCTCTTCACCTACTACCTGATACACCCAGCCGTTGAACACGTGTTGGCCTACTGTGATACTTGATCCAGGTTCATCGGAAAGGAGACTCAATACCTTTGTTTTATTGTAGGCACCTGTGAACGTGAAGTTCCACTCAAAATTTTCACTCGTTACAGGGATCAAATTCAGCATGACTTCGATTCCCTTATTTTCGCTCTTTCCACTATTGATTTGAGTTCCAGTGAAACCTGAAGCATCAGAAATGGTAGCGTTAACAATTTGATCCGTGGTCAGCTTGCGATAAACAGCCAGATCCAGATTTACTCTGCTCTTAAACATTCTTAATTCAAGACCTAATTCAGTTTCTTCAACCGACATTGGCCTTAAGGAAGCGTTGGGCACAGTAAGACCAAAGTTTCCAATGGCTTGTCCCTGGAATTGTTGACCGTTGACACCGTAGTATAATGCGTTTGAATAAGGACCCACATCGGAATCGCTGCCCACTTTCGCATACGCAACTCTTAACTTACCAAAATCCAACCAGCTTGGTAATGTGCTGAAGGACTCAGAAAATACATAGCTGGCTGAAATCGAAGGATATGGAATAGTTCTGTCATCTTTCGAAAGAGTTGAAAACCAATCCTGACGGAAGGTTCCATTTAAGTAGATCATCTCCTTGTAATTAACTTCGGCCATTGCATAAAGCGAGTTTACTTGCCTTTCGATCAGATCATACAACGGATCCTTCGCGCGTCCATTCTGTACAGTATAGAGATTCCTCACAACGAAGTCAGTCACTTGAACACTGTTCACATCCATTCTGCGACGCATTTGATTTCCACCAACGTTGACATTTACGCCGAAATCATTGAAGGTTTTATTTGCTGTAACAAGGAAGTCATAGTTAGTTTCTCTGAATCGTCTGGACTCCTGAGTAAAGAGACCGTTATAAAATCCGGGGGCAGACGCAGAAAATATTGATGACGCGTTAATAGATGCCTTACCGGTTGGAAGGTTGATATAATCGTTATCACGTGACCAGTAGTCCTGTCCAGCCCGTGCTTGAACAGACAGCCAGTCAGTTAAATCATACTTCAGGCTGAAGTTTCCAAAAACCCGATCTCTACGGATATTTTGCTTTACCTCTGCCAATGTCCAATACGGATTTGTCCTGTTTGTAAATCTTGAGTAGTTAAATTCACCCCCACCCGCATTGTATTTCTTAGCATCAAGAAGATCCAACGGCATTGTATTCGCCATCGCATACAAAGAAGTTGGAATTGAATTATCCTGATCGGCTACAACAGGTGGATTTTCGTTGTGCTCGTTGCTGTAGTTAACACTTCCCTGAACACTCAACTTATCAGACAGATCGTACCCGAAACCCAGATTGATTGTTTTCCTGTTATAGTCATTGTTTGGTGTTACACCAAACAATGACAGATC
>CAMLER010000693.1 GCA_946478915.1 uncultured Chryseolinea sp. | reverse complement strand
TCCGTTTTTACTCCGAACGGAATGGTGACAACGCAAGGACCCGAGATAACATTGAGGGTTGCTTCCGCAGGATCAGGCACAATTTCCGTATCTCCTGAAAATCAGTGCAATCAAAGAGCTAATACGACAACTGTGAGTATTGTTATTCCAGAATATCTGGAAAAACCTACAATTGTGAAAGCTCTGTGTGACAAAAGTCTGTCTATTTTGGGAGGTGAGAATATTGAATGGTTTCTGGATGGAGTGCTGATACCAGAATCACGCAGTAATATGATTACCAACGTCGCTTCCGGTGTCTACAAAGTTAGGGTTCACAACTCATGTTATTCCCAGGAGAGTTCCGAAGTGTTGGTACGACCGAAGGACGACGAGGATGAGTTATATTTTCCAAACGTAATCACTCCTAACGATGATCATAAAAATGATGTGTTCTTATTGGATGAATCTTTGCTTGACTCTCGATTAAAAATTTTCAATCGATGGGGCGAGATTGTATATGAAACGAACACTTACAAGAATTCCTGGGGCGGAGCAAATTTATCGTCTGGTGTATACTTCTATTACCTGGAAAACCCGTGCTATTCGAAGCCTTTCAAAGGGAATATTTACGTGAATAAGTGATGGTTTTGCTGTACGGGGTGCAAGGATTGACAATGCGATCCAGTTAGGCAGTAATTGTGGGTAAGTGGCTGGAAAACAATAAGCGATTACATAGTTAAATGGGTACAACGTACCCCCTAAACACTATACCTTTATTTATTCCGTCTACCACTCCTTCTTCTCAGTAAGAAACCGCCAATACCTCGTCGGCACGTGCCGCACGTGCAACTTCTTGTTTTTTCGCGCGCCAATGTTTACACTATCAAAATACTCTTTCCAGAGCTTTTGATAAGGCACCTCATCCTCATGACACATATGCTCGGGTAGAAAATTTACATTCGCGTCTATGTCGAAACTTATTAGGACTTCGGTTAGTGCCGACGATGAGCAATCATAGTTTATTCCATACTTTCTTAAGTTGTCGAAGATCAACCAATTTTGGTCGGCATATCGATCCTTGAAGTGGGATGCAATAAGGGGTAAGACATTAAAGTCTGGACTCACGGAAGCATAGTAAAGATCATCTTTCATTCGTTGAAACCTGATGAAAGCTTCCATGCGGTGTTTCTCGCGATGAACCTGGTGCGCTATTTTTGTTATCGCAATAACACTCGGATGACCGAGGTCGTGTTCAATGTTGTAATTACTAGCGAAAACATACTTGGTGAACTCGAGCAACTGCCGCTCAATTTCGGGTAGTTCTGACAGAAATGCTTTATAAAATTCATTTCGTTTCGATACCGATAGTTTACTCTTAAGGCTCGACCAGACACGTTGGGATTTCACAATATCTGTTTCAACTTCAAGCGCTGAACTGGCAATGCCCGGCTGATAGCGGTTTCGTCTGACAATTGATAAATCACCTAGCTTGCGATCATAGCATTCAAAAATGCTTGTTAAGAAGCCATCGAAGCTACCATCGTATAGGAGATCCGTTGTCATTGAAACAGAGATTGTTGAGTGGTGATGGAGGTCGCGTATTTGCTTTGTCCCAAAACTTTTGATCTCAAAATTAAGGGGTCAAAGTCACAGGGCATCTTATCCATGCTGCTGCAGATAATAAAATACCTGGCCCGGCTAACGGCAATTCCGAACCGTTTCAGTTCCTGCCAACCCAGCTTCCTGAATTTTCTTGCCTTTACAATCTTAACAGCGGAACCTACACCAATGCCAGGTACGCGAAGGATCATCAGATAGTCTGCTGTGTTGATATCGATGGGGAAGCAATGAAGATTTCGGAGAGCCCAGGCGAGCTTCGGATCAATGTCAAGGTCCAGATTTGGTTGATGCGGGTCAATGATCTCCTGAATTGAAAACTTATAGAATCGCATTAGCCAGTCGGCCTGATAAAGACGATTTTCACGGATAACCGGCACTGGTGTGCCCAGCGCCGGCAGCCTGTTGTCGTTGCTGATCGGGACATACCCTGAATAGTAGACACGTTTCAAAGAATATTTGTGATATAACGAGTCGGCTACACGGATTATGTCGAGATCAGTTTCATGAGATGCACCAACGACTATTTGAGTGCTTTGACCCGCAGGGGCAAAGGATGGCGTATGACGTATCACCTGTTTCTCCTCTATACTTGCAGAAATTCGCTCGCTCAAAAATCCCATTGGCCTGATAATGTCATGGTGATTTTTTTCGGGCGCCAGTTGTTTGAGACTTCGTTCAGTGGGCATCTCCAAATTTACGCTGACCCGGTCGGCATACTTTCCGGCTTCGCACATCAGCTCGTCGCTGCAACCGGGAATGGTTTTCAAATGGATATAACCATTGAAGCTATGCTCGGTTCGTAATTTTTTTGCTACCCGAACCAACCTTTCCATAGTGAAATCAGCATTCTTAAAGATTCCGGAACTCAGGAAGAGTCCTTCGATATAATTTCGTCGATAGAAATGTATGGTGAGGTCAACGACTTCCTGCACAGTAAACCCTGCGCGTTTGATATCATTGCTACGCCTCGATACGCAATAGAGGCAATCGAAGATGCAATAGTTTGTTAGCAGAACTTTCAACAATGACACACAACGTCCATCGTCAGTATAGGTGTGACAAATACCCGTACCGGTAGTATTGCCCAGGCCTTTTGTTTTGTTTGATCTCTTGCTCCCACTGGAAGAACAGGAGACATCATATTTTGCAGCATCCGCTAATATTTCTAATTTTTCCCTCACCCTGTCCCAATCCATGCTAGTCCAATATTATTAGATGTAAAACTAATAATATTAGTATAGTGTTTACATTTGCAACGTTAATTTTTTTCGCATATTCGTTATTCGTTAACAGTTATCCGTTAATCGTGGGAGTGGGT
>CAMLER010000692.1 GCA_946478915.1 uncultured Chryseolinea sp. | reverse complement strand
GAGTTTCTATAATCTTTACTCATAATTCTGTACAACATCTCATCGACATCGTTCCATGAGGATTTGAATCCTAAAAGGTGCGGATCTGCAATGGCTTTTGCGGCTTCTGCAATTGACTTATCCACATTCTCCAGTTTGCCCTCCTGAATTCTTTTTAGATTTTGTTGAGAGGGAAAAAGATTGATGGAAACACCTAAGATGGCTTCAATGCGTTTAAACACCTCCTGAATTGGTTCGTGTAATGGACCTTCGGTATCGACATGGTGAACAATATATACAATGGGATTATTTGCTTTCATCGAATTGTTTTTGTTTTAGAAATTCCGCGATGTCCCAGTCCAGCTGTGTGTCTATATCTATGGACTCAATCTCATTCATTACGAATTTTCGAACCTTCTTGAATGCTGCTGGTGATGAGCGACGGAGGGCTGTTATATTGTAAATGTAAATTGCACCATTTAATTCCCAAACATCAGGGCTTTCCTGTCTGGTCTTATAGTTTCCAGATTTGCATTTCACTAAAAATCCTTGTTCATCTTCCTCATAAAGTTTGAAATAGGGATTGGCTGAAGTTTTTTTAACCGAAAGTACCATGTCGACGTCAGGTCTGTACGACGCAATAGCATCCCTTAATGACTTTTCAGACCGAAGCGGGGAAGTTGGTTGGAGAAGTATTAGGGCATCGTAGATTTTTCCATTTTTCTCGTAAAAATCAAGCGCGTGTAAAATCACTTCATACATGCCGGCATCATCGCTAGCCAGTGACAGTGGCCTTATGAACGGGATCTTCAAATTCCATTCTTCGACTACTTTGATTATTTCCTGGTCGTCTGTGGAAACGCAAATATCTTCATCAGGCAAAAACCGTCTTGCTAGGTCAATGGAGTAAACTATCAGCGGTTTACCGAGAAAGGTCTTGATATTTTTTTGGGGGATACCTTTTGAACCTCCTCGCGCAGGAATTAGAACAAGGAATTTCAAAACCTTAAATGTTTTATGTCCTGATTTGCCTTGGCATAATCTTGTGGGTTTCCAACATCAAGCCAATAGCCAATAATTGGAAAGGAAATCACTTTGCGACCTTCGTGAATAAGCTTCTCCATCAGGTCTGTAGCGTTAAACGGGCTATCCGGGATTTGCTCTATTACTTCCTTACGCATCAAGTATATTCCGGCGTTGGAGTAGTATGTGTACGTCGGTTTCTCTTTAAAGCTCACCACGTGGCCGTTCGCAGTGTCTAAAACGGCGTAGGGAATGTTAACGGAATAGGGAATCGTAGCGACGGAAAAATCAGCGCCGTTTGTAATAAAGTCGACAAAAAATGCTTCGTAATCCAGGTTGGTCAACAAATCGGAATTGGTGACGAGAATAAATTCATGCTTGAAATCTTGAATCTTTCGAATTGCCCCTATAGTGCCAAGGGGTTGATCCTCCCAAATAAAATTAATTGAAATATTCTTTGAAGCACCATTTCCAAAATATTGTTCGAGTTGTTCTCCGAAATATCGGATGCAAATCCAATAGTCATCAATTCCGAAATGAATAAGTCGATCTAAATTGTGTTCAATAATTGGTTTATCGCCAACTTTGAGGAGAGGTTTTGGTGTTTTATCAGTGAGCGGTCTCAATCGCCGACCCTCTCCTCCAGCCATAACAACGACGTCGAGAGGAAGTATGGTTTGCGTATTACTAAGATTGACTATTTTTGCAATTCTTTTATCCTCGTCAAGCACTGGTAAAAGCAGTACTCCTTTTTCCTTAATGCCTGCGACATCCTGAACAGTGAAATTATTCTTAGTTACATAACTGAAATTCCGGAACATAAAAAGCTCAACCTTGTCGAGCAACCCGAGGCCCTTAATTAATCCTCGGCGGATGTCACCATCCGTCAATGTTCCCATCAGGCGGTTCTCGTCATCAACGACAAATAAGGTGAGGTGTTGACCCAGTTTGTCCATTTGCACAAAAGCGTCAGTAACCGTGCTATGACGATGAATGGTATGGCTAACAATGTCAATCATTCTTTCCCTTTAAGATTTCAACAATATAGTCTGAAGTTTTACCGCTGCCGTAAATATCTATTTTCGGAGGAAGCTGGACAGCTTCATAATTATCAATAGCGTCGATAATTGCATTTCTCTCAATGGCACACTTACGAATATTTTTAGTGACTATCCTTCCATCTTGCCTCGTTCCAAGGTCGATGACATATTTTGGGAAGTATGACGCCTCAATGTATCCGCTTGAAGTATTTCCAAGCATAAAACTACAATGTTTCATACAGCTCAAATAGCCTAAGGTTCCAAACGATTCTATACCAATCGCGTTCACAGATCGTTCAATAAATTCAAGCAGTTTTGCTCTGATTAAATTGCCCATAGTATCGGCATTGGGCATCGTTATGATAAGCTGATATCTCGTAAATTTTTCCATTGCTGCAATCAATTCCTTCGCATGCTGTTCATTCTTTTCATACGATACCGTTTCCGGATGAAATGTAACAAGGATAGTTGGGATTGATAGATCAATGCCAAACTTACTCTTGAACTCTTCAAGTGTATAAAGTTTCAATTGCGTCAGGTTGTCGATACTCAGTGACCCAGTGTTAAATACATTTTTCTCAGATCCTTTCAATTCGACAACCCGCCGCCGGTATAGTTCGGCTGCAGTAAAGTGAATAGAAGACATATGGGTAATGGAATGCCGGAAACAATCATCGATCGCCCCAAGAGTCTCTTCACCGCCATGTAGGTGCGCAAGCCTTATGTTATATGGGACGGAACTCGCACAGGCAGCAAACATTTCATATCGATCTCCAAGACAAAGCACTACATCAAATTTGTCTTTTGCCCACACCGACGAAAATGCAAGAATAGTTTTTCCCATGGCGATGCTAATGCCCTCGGGATGATCATCA
>CAMLER010000691.1 GCA_946478915.1 uncultured Chryseolinea sp. | reverse complement strand
AAGTTCGGTTTGAAATAGTGAATGTGAAAAAGGGGCGTAACCATAAAGAATTTACGGCGCAAGTTCTTGTAAACAAAGAAATGAAGGGAACAGGCTACGGTAACAGCAAGAAAAAAGCAGAACAAGACGCTGCGTACAAGGCATGCGAGGTGCTGGATTTGTTGGAGAATAGTTAAGCTGACAGCTATCAGCTTACAGCCAACAGCTTATACGATAATAAGAAGCATAGAGATCGTGGTTATTCTAGGTTGCGGAAAAAACGCAAGTAGCTTGACCATTTCAATAAATAAGATAGCAAACAGGAGATAAAAGGATAGCTGGTGGCTGTGGCTGTCAGTTGTTAGCTAAATGAAATGAAACTACTCATCGGTGGCGCTACAGTAAATCAAATTCCATTTGATTGGGCAAACAACACCCGGAACATTCTTTCTGCCATTCAAGAAGCGAAATCCCAGAAGGTTAAGATACTTTGCTTGCCTGAGTTATGCATCACAGGTTATGGATGCGAAGACTTGTTCCTTAGTGAATGGCTTCCGGAGCGCGCGTGGCAAGAACTTTTAAACATCAGAAAGCACTGCAGCGGTATTACTGTTAGTGTTGGTCTCCCGTTGCGTATTGGAGAAATCGTCTACAACGGCGCATGTATAATCAGCAACCAGAAAATACTGGGAATTACACTAAAACAATTTCTTGCGCGCGACGGCGTACACTATGAACCCCGTTGGTTCGATCCGTGGGTTCAGGGGAAATCGCTTGAAATCATTCGCGGTGAGGAAAGGATCACTGTCGGCGATCTTGTTTATGATGTTGAGGGCCTTCGCGTTGGCTTCGAAATTTGTGAAGACGCATGGCGCAATAACGATCGGCCTGGTCATAGTTTATCGAAACGCGGCGTGCAACTGATCCTTAATCCCAGTGCGAGTCATTTTGCAATGGTTAAAAGTTTGCTCCGCGAGAAACAGGTTGTAGTAGACGGTTCAGGAATGTTTAGTTGCGCCTATGTCTTTGCTAACCTTCTGGGTAACGAAGCAGGTAGAATGATTTATGATGGCGACATCATCATCGGTCAAAATGGAAAACTAGTCGCGGTGAACAACCGGTTCTCATTTAAAAAATTCGCTGTACTCGCAACTGAAATTGATTTTAAGGACCCTTCAAAAAGTTTGGAAGTTGTATCCACGGACAATAAAGAGAAGAATGAAGATCTCACAGAAGCGATAACGCTTGGGCTATTCGATTACATCAGAAAAAGCAAGGCAAAGGGCTTTGTTTTATCATTGAGTGGCGGAGCAGATTCTTCAATGTGTGCTGTTGTAGTTGCTGAAATGGTCAAACGCGCATGGAGAGAACTGGGAGCGGAGGAATTTTGCACCATCTTGAGGATTCCAATGTGTGATTCATGGAAATCTGCCGTTCATTTACTTCTCTCCTGTGCTTATCAGGGAACAATAAACTCATCGGACACTACTTTCAACGCAGCAAAATTCTTAGCCGATTCTATCAACGCCGAGTTTCATCACTGGAAAATTGACGAAGAGGTTAATGGGTACACCTCGAAAATTGAGCATGCCATCGGGAGAAAACTGTCATGGGAGACAGACGACATTACACTTCAAAATATTCAGGCACGAACCCGTTCGCCCATCATTTGGATGCTTGCTAATATTAAACAATCCGTGCTTTTAACCACCTCAAACAGAAGTGAAGGAGACCTGGGATACGCCACGATGGATGGCGATACAAGTGGTAGTTTCGCACCCATCGCTGGATTAAGCAAACCCTTCATCATACAATGGTTGCGTTGGGCGGAACAGGCATTAGATCATCCGGGATTATCGCTGGTAAACAACTTACAGCCTACTGCTGAACTTCGTCCCCAGGAAAATCAGCAGACTGATGAAAAAGATCTGATGCCTTATTCGATTTTGGTTGAAATTGAACGCCATGCGATCTATTACCGCAAATCTCCTGTACAGGTGTATGATTCGATGAAAGGGAAATACGAATCTAACCTCATAAAGACCTACATCGCGAAATTTTTCCGGCTCTGGGCCGCCAACCAATGGAAAAGAGAACGGTTTGCGCCATCCCTGCATTTGGACGACTTAAATGTCGACCCGAGAAGCTGGTGCCGATTCCCGATTCTTTCCTCGGGATATCTGGAAGAAATAAGCTTGCTGGACGATGCGTCTTAGCGGCTTTCAAGCGTCCCCTGGGACCCCAGATCTGATGATATGAATTAACAGATTATATTTGCCCCTTATGTCGATGCTAACTTACATTATCTGGAACGGTAGTCCCGAGATCTTTTCCTTCGGTAGTTTTTCACTTCGCTGGTATGGGCTGTTTTTCGCGCTTGGTTTCTTAATCAGCCAACAGTTCATGTACCACTTCTATAAAAAAGAAGGCAAGCCGGAAAAAGATGTTGACACCCTAACGATCTACATGGTGGTTGCCACCATTATAGGTGCGAGGTTGGGCCATGTGATCTTTTATCAACCGGAGATCATTACAGAAAATCCGTTGAGCATCTTCTTACCATTTGAATTTAGCCCGTTTAGATTTACAGGATTGCAGGGTCTGGCAAGCCATGGTGCCGCCATCGGAATTCTTTTTGCACTATGGTTGTACAGCCGTAAGAAAAAGCCGGGACAAACGTTCCTGCAGGTTGTGGATAGGATCGTGATTGTTGTTGCGCTTACGGGTGCCTTGATTCGATTAGGAAATTATTTCAATTCTGAAATTATTGGTCTGCCTACAACAAAGCCCTGGGGAGTGGTTTTCGTAAGCAAATTTTCTGAAAACATCACAGATCCCCGGGTAGACCGCGATGGAATTGTAGAGTCGGTGATCATTAAGCCAAATGATTCCATCCCTCAGATTCAAAATGCTAATGTGCCGATCAACATCTACTTGTTTTTTAAG
>CAMLER010000690.1 GCA_946478915.1 uncultured Chryseolinea sp. | reverse complement strand
GTGTATCTGTTTTATAAGGCAGGGTGACAAAAGATGGTGTACTTCGCATTGTTAGAAGAATTTCCAAGGACGGAGTACCATTTTAAAGTTGATACTGAATTTATCGACTATGCATCTGAATTCGAGTTGATTTATCTTAAATTTGTTCAATGCGCATAACTAGTATCGGATTTCTTATTGCGTGTCTAGCGCTATGTGTTTCGCTGAAAGCTCAGCCGCCCCAAAAGTTTTATACAACCATGGGGGCTGAAGGTGATGAAGTTGCCTTTTCCTGTAAACAGACTCTGGACGGAAGTTACATTATCGCCGGAAGTAGTACGAGCTATGGTACAAATGGTCTTGCTGACATGTACTTGGTTAAGGTAAATATAGGAGGGTTTCCGGACTGGACACGATTCATTGGGGGCCCAGGCATCGATGCCGCAAGCGCGATTATTCAAATACCCGATTCAGGTTACGTCCTGGCTGGGTACACCAATTCTTTTTTAGATGGCGGCTACGACGTCTATTTGGTCAGAACGGACAAGTATGGTGACACTATTTGGACGCGTACTTGGGGAGCTGGTAACGGGGATTGGGAATTTGCAACGGATTTGGTGTGGACTCCTGATTCAGGAATCATAGTCGTGGGACATTCGATTGCATCTGGGACAGGAAATACGGATGCGGTAATGCTCAAATACAAACTAGATGGCACCCTCAATTGGCAGAAGCTGTATGGTGGACCACAAAACGATGAGTTTCGGGCGGTTATAGTGACGAATGACAGTTCAATCGGAGTGGTTGGGTTTACGGAAAGTAGTGGAGACATAAACGGAGATGGATGGTTTTTGAAGTTAAACTTGAATGGCGACACTATCTTTAAACGCACTTTTGGTGGGCCATTTAGGGACTCGGGTAATGATCTTGTGCAAAAGAACAATTCAGACTTTGTAATTGCAGGGGCAAAGACTTTTGTGCAGGGCGGACCAACTCATTCTTATATGCTATCGCTTGACGCATCAGGAGCGTTTCTGTGGGATAACAACTACTACCACAGTTCCTCTGATGAAGAGTACGTGGGTGTAGCCCTTTCAAATCATCTATCTACGCATACCGCTTTTCTCAAGAATATCCCTGTTCCGGATTTTGGCACGCAGGGAAATATATTTGTGAGTAGTCCGGGCGGTTGGGCATACATAGTTAACTCCTTTGGGGGTGACCAGGAGGAACATTTCACGGCTATTGAGGGAACTGCTGACGGGGGATACATCATTGTCGGGAAAACTAACAGCTTTAATAGCAAAGGCATTGACATTTTTTTCATGAAGTTCGATAGTACGGTTTCCAATTACGTTGACGCGGTTTCCATTGGAGAGAATGAAGGATTTTCGAATCAGGTCTGCTATTTTGACAATCGTAATAATTCTATTGTTGTAAAGGCAGGCAATCAATCAGGCTGCCAAGCTACACTTTTCGATATGACTGGCCGGGTGCTGGCAGAGTCGGCCCTAAGTGATGACGAAACCAGAATCGACTGTGCATTATTTCCAGCTGATTTTTATATCCTTCGAATCGGCGGCCAGAATTGTGCAACATCATATCGGAAGCTGGTATTATTCAGATGACTCTGAGGGCGGTCTCTTTTATCTCAATTGTTTTGGTCAATGTTTTTCTAAAGTGCCTCTTTTCCGGCACAGCGCCGTTTAGTTATGACGAGATCATCAGTGTGAAGAACACCTTACTGCACTTTGGTCACATAAAGCATGAAGCGGAATGGGACAATAACCCACCCTTTTACTACTACTGTTTATGGGTATGGCATCAAATAGTACCGGTAAGCGAGATGGCCACAAGAGCCCTTGGTGTAGCATTCGTGGCTTTGGGCGTAGGTATGTCTTACTTGGTTGCTGAGCGGTTTATTTCAAAAAAAGTGGCAATTTGGGCGGCTATATTATTAAGTCTGTCAAATTTCCTCACCTACTATGCTCAAGAGGCAAGGACATATTCACTTGTATTCTTACTTGCATCGACTTCTAGCTACATATATTTTCTCTATCTGGAAAAAAGATCAAGAACTCTTTTGGTCTTTCTGGCAATTGTCAATTTTTTGCTGGTGTACTCGCATTACATTTCCTCATTGTTTATTTTTTTCCAATTTGTCTTTCACTTCCTACATAACAGAGAAAAGCGCGGGGAGTTCTATGTAGTACAAGTTGGTCTCATTGGAACGCTGGTTCTCTTGAGATTCACTCCAGGGCAGTTTGAGAATATTTTTGGATTCAATTCGAATAACGACTTTTGGCTTAAAGAGGCTACTGCCACTGATCTCTGGAACGCGATCCAAGAGCTATTCTTTGGTCAATACATTGCTGGCTGTTTTCTAATTGTGCTCTTCATCTACGTCGTAAGAACTTTTATTACCCGTGGAAAGCCAGGTCATAAGTATGGAAATTATTTTTTGATGACCGGAGTATGTTCCGTTTTATCCTTGTTTCTCATTGGTCTTGCCGCGCCTGTATTCCTGCCTCGATACCTAATCTTCGCTTTACCTTTAACTACGATTTTTGTGATTGATAGGCTCCTTTCATGGGGGGCCATTGGAAACTATTTATTGTTAGCGATCGCTCTGATCGCAGTCTCAACAGTAGATCTGAAAAAGAAAACGGCGATGGACTTCCGCGTTGCCGCGTCACTTGTAGCTCGAAACAATAGCGGCGAGGACGTTATTATTGTCAATACTCGGGATAATTTGGGGCTTTTCTTATACTATTATGATAGAGACGCGTTTCTTGCAAATGCTGACCCGGATTCTGCGTGCGTATCAAACCGCATATTCGGCGTAAATGATGTCAACGAGCTGTCCACTGTGCCGATTCGTGAGGATTCAAACTTGTTTCTAGTACAAGCATTTCACAAGTTAAGTAGCAGTGAGAATCATATGAAA
>CAMLER010000689.1 GCA_946478915.1 uncultured Chryseolinea sp. | reverse complement strand
TTACATTCTACATCACATTCTAACACGCTTTGAACGGCAAAATGTCCAATATAAAATTAGTTTTTTCCATGTTCGACAGCCAATGGATTTGTTTCCCTGTTGTGTTGTAATTTGAGCGAGCCAGTCCGACTGAGTCCCCGAGACGGGAGACTCAGCGGCGACGGGGCCTGCGATGCACGAAGCATTATCCTTTCTGATATTCTACACCAGGCGCTGTTCCGGCAGCGTCTGTCTCAGGGACGCTGCGTTTTCGTTTTCGTATAACCCAATAGATAAATCTGTTTTATAGATTAGTCAAGATCGTCATTGCCTAACCACCATTTCAAAAATGAAAATTTGGAATTTCTCTCCTAGCTTGCCACTGGCATCTGTTTCGTCTCAGAAGAAAACGGATAGTCAAATAATCCATGCTTCTTGATCGCTTCTTCGACTTTGTGTGGAACAAATTTTTCCCACCCTTCTTCTCCTTTCCGTATCATAGCCAGCACATTGTCTGAAATGATATGCAGGTTCTTGACATTTGCGTCACCAATTTCCTCCAGTTTGTTGTTGTCGACCAGATATCGAAACAAATTCTTGAGGTGGTCTGGAAGTTCGGATTCGAAATTTTTCAATGTGAATAATTCTTTTCCGTCCTTTCTCCAGGCAGGGTAGATATATAGCTTAACGTTGGTACCAAATAGCGACGAAAAGCACTCGAGAATACCACCCCTGAGATTTTCATACGTTTTTTCCTCAAAAACTTTCTGCAGTGCGAATATCCCTAGCGTTATCCCGATCTTTTTTCCCTTTGTGATCTTCGATAAATAATCTACCAGTTTATAATATTCGAAATAATTGGAGATCAAAACATTTTGCCCAAGAGAGCAAAGTATGTCGGCGCGATGCAAGAAATCTTTTTCATCGATTTTGCCTTCAGGACCCAGATCGTTCAGGGTAAGCTCGGAGATCAATACGATGTTCGACCGGTCCACATCCGATTCATGCCGGAAATGTCTTCGCGAAGCAAGCAGCATATCAACGTTTACGTGTGTCGGCGGCCTAAACCTACCGCGCAACACCAGTACATTTTTTTTATAGAGTTCGTCGGAAGGCTGCATCACATTTCCGTCGGGTCCAAACATGGCAGCTTTTGTAAGGCCTCCTTTCACGAGCTTCAATGCCATCAGGCGATTATCCACGTGTTTGAAGTCCGGGCCGTCGATTCGAAACATATCGATCTCGATTCGCCTGGGTGTCAAGCCATCCAGCAATGACATAAGGATCTCTTCAGGATCGGTAAGGAACATACAGGAGTAGATCAGGTTTACACCCACTATTCCTAAAGCGTACTGCTGTTGTAGAGGATCATTGTCATGCATCTTCACGTGAATTATGCAATCATTGGATTCGCTTTTTGGAGTAAGTTGAAAGCGCAAACCGATCCAGCCGTGGCCCTGATTTGTTCGCTCATAATTAATTACCTCGACGGTATCAGCATACGCAAAAAAGCGAGTGGTCTCGATACGATGGGGGAGGCGTTCGGGCAAAAGAACATATTCATGGTCCAGCATCCGGATCAGTCGCTCCTCGCAGACGTACCTGTCGCCAACACCATAAATCGCATCACTGAATTTCATGTCATAAGCAGACATTGTTTTGGCAACCGTTCCCGATGCACCCCCCACTTTAAAGAAGTTTGCCGCTACCTCCTGGCCGGCGCCGATTTCAGCAAATGAACCGTAGATAGCTTTGCTTAAGTTGATGCGAAGTGCCTTTTCTTGTGTTGTGAGTTTTCTGAATTCATCCATACGCATTGTTCCCTGAATCTGCCTTCAACTTCCGTTCCAAGATACCCTTTATCGCGGACGGTTGAAAGTTAAATATTGCCTTACTTATTACAGCATATAACGTAAAATGTCGCTTATATGGTGTCAATCCATATAACCCGAACTCGTATGCAAAATGTTCAGTAAGCGCGTTTTCCGTTATTTGATAATTAAACTTTAACCTATATTTTGCCTGTCTTTCAAACGATACAAATCCAATACCATACATGGCGAACAGGGGCAATTTTTCCGGGAGGATCGGATTCATTCTGACCGCAGCCGGATCAGCTGTAGGTTTAGGCAATATCTGGAAGTTTCCTTATCTGGCTGGCCAAAACGGAGGAGCTGTATTTCTTTTTATTTACCTGTTCTGTGTATTTCTGCTTTGCTATCCTGTGATGGTTGGTGAAATTTCAATTGGAAGGCACGCAGGTCTCGATGCGTATGGATCCTATACTAAACTTGGCGGAAAGCGTTGGGGTTTGTTGGGATTATTCGGAATTACCATAGGTATTTTTATCCTGTCGTTCTACAACGTCGTGGCTGGATGGGCTTTCGGATATTTTCTGCACACTTCGTTCGGCTCGCTTCAAAATCAAACCGACTACAGTGCTTTTTTTGGCAATTTCGTCAACGACATTCTTGATCTAAGCAGCGCCGAAGGCTTTGCGAATTCGAATTTTCTCTTTTCCGCTGTGTTCATGGCGATGACTGCTTTTATCGTAGCGCGTGGTATTCAGAAGGGAATTGAGGCTGCAAACAAGATCATGATGCCGATGCTTTATGTCATTCTGATTTTAATCATCATATACGCGCTGACCCTTCCTAACGCGATTGCTGGCGTGAAGTATTATCTTGTTCCCGATCTTGGTGAACTCCGGATCCAGACCTTTTTTGAGGGCCTGAAGCAAGCCTTCTTCTCCCTTTCTTTAGGTATGGGAACGCTTATGACATACGGATCTTATCTTAAAAAGAAAGAGAATATTTCGTCATCCGTCGCGACTATCGCCATAGCCGACACGTCGGTGGCGTTTCTGTCGGGACTAATGGTGTTCCCACTGGTGTTTTTTCTTCAAGCTAAATTAAATGTTACCGAGGTAGCCACCGCAGGCCCTCCGCTGATATTT
>CAMLER010000688.1 GCA_946478915.1 uncultured Chryseolinea sp. | reverse complement strand
ATAACGGATAACGAATAACGATCCAGTTCAATACCTCATCAGCGCAGCGATTTCGGCGCCATTAGGCATCTCATCTTTTTCGAGCATAAATACCTCACCGCCGTTCATAAACGTTTTCAGGACCGCTTTATCAAGCAAGCTGTCGTCGTTATTTTGTTGGTCATTGTGAATAAAGAGGTGATTTAATTTTTCATCAAACGTCCCCCAGATCTCGGCGCCATTTTGAACAAACAATTGTGAAATACGCGAATAGAAAGCCGCAGGAATTATCTCTTCAGCAACAGTTGATGTCAATGTGGTTGCAGACTGATTGCCGTAAGCCTCCTTTGCTTTATTAAGCCTTTCTCTGAAATAAGGTTCCATCATTTCGCGCGCCTGGCGGTACAGTTGCGCTTCATCAGCATGTTCAAGACTTCCTGTCAAACTGGTTTCCCAGATGTTATTATAATGAGACACTTTTCTAAACAGTGGCAATAAATATTCTACGCCAGCCAGAAGAAGTGGCACATTCTCTTTATTCAAGAATTCCTTCCACAACGTTTCGTCTACCTCCTCAAGGTACATAGAGATATTATCCTTTTCGTCGGGTTTTCCGCCACCAATTCCGTGATAATTTGCACCTTGTCCTGCACCGCTGCTTCCGGTCCGAAATAATTTCTGATCATCTTTTTCCTCAAAATGTACAACATCATCCACACCATTGGGTAATTCTGGCACCTCAATTCGCGTCATGCCAAAATTATTTGCACGGTATAATTTCGCTTGTTTCTTACTCAATACCAATAGATAGAAATACTCGGAACTTAACATGTAGGGTACGAGAGGGCTCAGGTAAAACGAATTATTGACAAGCATTTTTTCATTGGGTGTTGAAAGCAGCCGCATAAATTTGAAATGACCATCTGCAATGTAAAATGCCAGCCCCTCTGTTAGCGTGTACCAGAATTTTTCGTTGCGCAACAAGTCATACCCGGGCTGCAGAATCCGGGCTGCTTTCGCCTGGTCATAACCTTTTTCTTTAAGCTTTGATTCAATTTGCTGAAGAGCGTTCTTAAATGTAATTGAGTCCATTTGTTCATTTACCGCTACACCGGAACGATGTGTAGGCATATACACTGAAATACAGCATTCTGATGCATAATTTGCTAACTCCTGAAGTGCCTCTTTCGAGAGAAAGGGCGATAGTTCATCCACAGAGGTGACTGGCTCTTCTTTAACTTTTTGGAAGTCTGCAACATTTTTACCCGGATCGCTTTTCTTATTTTCACTTACCTTCCGCTCACTCCCTTTGTCCACATTTCGATTTGGGTGCCTCACTCGTACATTGGCTGCTACGATGTCAAGATCTGGATGATCGGTATATTTTTCCTCAATAGCCAGTTGCTCATCCAGTGTGCTTGACTTTGTAGTTGTAACACCTTTCTGTGTCCTAGTACCCGATGGTTTTCCTTTTGGCGGGTGATACTTTCCTTCTTTGTCTTTTCCCATAACACATAAGTTTTTTTTATGGGACGACAATTAATGTACCAGCCTGAGCCGTAATGGGCTATTTTATGAGATATTTCGAAGCACCGTCAGAAGTATGGTCCTTCCTGCAAATAGATCTTCAATCCCGGCTTGTTCTTTTGCAACGCTTCCACTACCTGTTTGGAAGTGTTTGTCTGGAAGAGATATACCTCTTCAAGGTTTGGTATCTTTAACAAGTCGATCGCAGATTTATCATCGACCTGTGTAAAAGAAAGATTAAGGACCCGAAGTCGTGAAAGATTCTGTAAATATATAATCCCGGAACCATCGAGCTTTGTTTTTTGAAGGAACAGCTTTTCAAGATTGACCATCTGGCCAATATAGTAGAGTCCGTCGTCGTCTATGCCGCTTGAAACAAGGGATGCTTTTGAAAAAACTTCCAGGTATGGATGTAACAGGCTGAATTGCTCATTTGTCAGCCGAGCGGGTGGGAACTTCATCGCTATCGTAAAATAATCCTCATCGCTTGAACTGTCTTTCTCAATAGAAATAGCCAACGTCCTGGCTATAGCATCGAGCTCTTGCTCAAGCAGCCTCATCTTAAGGGTAGAAATCTGTGCCGTTCGTCGATATCGCGACAAGTTCGGCATAAGCTCTTCGACCAATAACTTCACCGTGTCAACTTTTTTTGCATCGGCAACGCGCAGGTTTTGCTGCGCACCCGATTCTATCCAGTATTTCAATAGAGAAATTTCATTCGAAGTCAACGGAGATTTGCCCTGCGGTGGCATATGATCGTCATGATCTTCTGGAAGAATTACGCGATTGTATAATTCGCTCTTCTCTGGAGATGCCGGAGTAATAGAAGGTGAATTGCTTTCACCAGGTTTGTTGAGATTTTCATAGGATGTCATAAGAAAACTTCCCTTGGCTTTCTGCGTATTATGACAGCTAATACATTTTGCCTCAAAGATCGGAGCTATCATATCCTCGTAAACAAGCATTTCAGCTTCGGATTTTGGTTCATGTGTATCTGAAGCATTCATTATCAAAGCCAGGTGTTCGGTAAGGTAATCCTGGCCATGGGTTATTGACCCGCCCAGATGACTAGTGAGTCCAATCCCAACATTGGCGATAATTAATGCGGTCAGATAAACCCCGTAAAATCTACCGGTGCTCAAGGACATATGGAATAGCCCAGCGGTTATAAAAATAACAAAGCCCGTAAGGATACCGGCCCAATAATGCTGCTCCATTAGTTTGCCGGCATAGTCACCCGAGGCGAACAGGAAGAATCCGGCCCCGACAGATAGCAAGGTCGTTAGTGATGCGGCCACCAAAATGATCAGCATAACGCCATCGGATATTTTTATTAAGTTGTAACGCCTTGCTAGCTCAAAAGCCAGGCAAAGAATAATAAGAACGATTGGAAAATGCAGCACCAATGGATGAAGCCTGCCGAAAAATAG
>CAMLER010000687.1 GCA_946478915.1 uncultured Chryseolinea sp. | reverse complement strand
CCATTGCAACGTCTTTCGGGCAGATTGCGAAAAATCGATTACACATAGGATGCTTCCCTCCATTTTAGCAAGAGTCATAGGATAGCAAACCTACTGTAACCCCACCTGGTAAATTCAAACTTTAGTCAGTAGAAAAAATGATTTTTATCATGATCGAGAGTAGCTTATATTACGGCCATGCTGCAAAACCGCTCCTCACTTTTTGTCGATTCTGATGCCTTCAAGGAAATATTTGAAAGCATGTCGGAAGGAATTATTATAGTCGACGAAAACGGTAAGATTGTAATAGGGAATCCAGTTGCGGAACAAATTTTTGGCTATGAAACGGACGGCCTGACAGGCGTCGAACTCGAGAATTTACTACCCCCTCGTTATCGGACGCGGCACATTAATTTTCGTCAAGGATTTAATAAAAACCCAGAACCGCGCAGAATGGGTTTTGGCCGCGATCTCAAGGCATTGCGCAAAGATGGAAGCGAGTTTCCGGTTGAGATTAGCTTGAGTTTCACAAGAGTGAAAGGACAACTGCTAGTCATGGCTTTTATAAGCGACATCTCGCAGCGCAAAAAAGCAGAGGAAGCTTTGAAACGGAGCGAAGAGCAATTGCTCGTATATGCAGCTGAGCTTGAGCGAAAAGTTGAGGCACGAACGCATGCGCTGAATGACACCATCAGTCGATTAGAGGACGAGGTACGAGAGCGCAAGAAGGCGGAGGAAGAAGTTCGGAAAGCTTTTGAAAGAGAGCGGGAGTTAAATGATTTGAAGTCAAAATTTGTTTCGATCGCGTCGCACGAGTTTAGAACGCCGTTAAGCGCTGTTCTCAGTTCTGCCTCCCTTATCAACCAATATAAGGAGAAAGGGGAATTGGAAAAGGTGGGCAAGCACGTCGCTCGTATAAAATCATCAGTCAACCACCTGACATCCATATTGAACGATTTCTTGTCATTAGGAAAACTCGAAGAGGGAAAGATCGAAGTCAATGATGAAGTTATCCAGGTTGACGATTTTCTTAAGGAAGTAAAAGAAGAGTTGTTGGAAACAATTCGAGCTGGTCAGGAGATCATCATCAAAAATATGTCATCGCCGCTGGAGATTAAATCCGACGTTCGTATATTAAGAAACATACTATTCAACCTCATCTCAAATGCCAGCAAATATTCGGCGGAGGGAAAAAAGATCTATGTCGAAGTGGAACGTCGAGAAGTTTGTATCTGCTTCGACATCAGGGATGAAGGAATTGGAATTCCTGAACAGGATTTTAAACACATGTTCGATCGCTTTTTCAGAGCCAGCAATGCGGGCGAAACGCAGGGAACCGGACTGGGTTTGAACATCGTTAAACGCTACGTAGAATTACTCGAAGGTTCGGTTACATTTTCGAGCCGCTACGGGGAGGGTAGTACATTTTCAGTGAGCTTGCCGATAAAATAATATGCTATGAAAAAAATTCTCTTAATCGAAGACAATCTTGACGTTCGAGAAAATACTGACGAAATACTTTCGCTTGCAAACTACCAGGTCCTAACGGCTCCAAATGGAAAAGTAGGAGTGGAGCTAGCACAACGTGATAAGCCGGACCTTATCATATGCGATATCATGATGCCTGAACTGGACGGATACGGAGTTCTACACATTCTTAGCAAGAACGAAGAGACAGCACGAATTCCATTTATTTTTCTAACCGCTAAAACGGAAAAATCAGACATACGCAAAGGCATGAATCTGGGTGCCGACGACTACCTCACCAAACCATTTGATGATACTGATCTATTGAATGCCATAGAAATCAGATTGAAAAAGCATCAGATGCAACGGACCAATTACGATGGGAATGCAGAAGGACTCGACAACTTTATTAAGGATGCACAGACGGCATTAAACATCAAGGATCTTGGAAAAGACAGGAAGGTGAAAGTATTGAAAAAAAAAACGGAGGTGTTTTCGGAAGGAGATTTACCGTTAAATGTTTTCTTCATCAAATCGGGAAACGTGAAGACTTATAAATCGAATCCCGATGGGAAAGAACTTATCATAAATCTGTATTCGACCAATGATTTTTTTGGTTTTGAGGAAGTTCTGGAAAACACAAATTATCAGGAGTCTGCCGTGACCATGCAAGACACGGAATTAATCACAATTCCACGGCATGACTTTATGCTTTTGATCCAAAACCACCCCGATGTATCCAAGACTTTTATCAGTTTGTTGTGCAAAAAAGTGGCGGAACGGGAAGCTCAGCTTCTCAACCTGGCATACAACTCTGTACGCCAACGTACAGCCGAAGCGTTACTAAAGGCAGATACACTCAGGGATTCCAAATCGGCAATTTCTATTTCAAGGGATGATTTGGCAAAAATGGTCGGGACGGCTGCGGAGTCGGTAATCCGCGTCTTATCTGATTTCAAAAATGAGGGTCTGATTGAAACCGATGGTGCAAAAATTAAAATTATTCAACCAGGAAAGCTTGAGAAAGTCGTAAGGTGGAATGTTGCGCGCTAAATCAGTAAAATATTTCCGCAAAATCCCTATTCCTTTTCTGCTAATATTGGTGGTCCTATGGAACTTCAGCTGTTACCCGCGGGAACAACCGAAGGTCAGCGTTATTGGATAATGCTGGACTAGAAATTCGTATAAACTAGCAGGAGACAATATCCTGATCGTTCTATCGACAAAGGACTATATCAATGATCCCTTGTCGTATAGATTCCTGATGGTGAAGGCTTACAACGTAAACACGGGCAATTAAGAGCAACCCTGAAATGATCAGCATCCCGCGGGTCAGGTAAGTCATATTGAACCTAAGCTTGTTGAAAACAAAAGGAAGTAAGCTGGTAACTCCGAGCATTGCCGGCAAAGTTCCTATACCGAAAGCCAACATAAACAACATTCCTTCCTGGGCCGACTTCAAGGTAACGCAAAAGGATAAAGCAATCAAAACG
>CAMLER010000686.1 GCA_946478915.1 uncultured Chryseolinea sp. | reverse complement strand
CAGTCCCGGTGACGTTTACCGCAATGACGCAAAGGGTGTGTTAATGGAGATCACTCCATGTCATTAAGTTAAGCGGTACATTTTTTTAGTGTGATTTTTTGGATTAAAAAAGGAATGATGTTTTCTTTCGAGTAAATCACAACAGCTTTTTAGGACGTGTTTACAACTTTTTTAAAAACTTAAACTCTAGAATAGATGAAAAGGAATACCAACGAGATCATACGATCGGGGTGGTATCCTTTTCGCGTAATAGAAAGCTGAACTTCAAGCAGTTAATTGTCTTCTTAATGACTTTGTTGAGCAAGTCAATCCAGAGAGAACTCAACCATTATTACCAATTGATCCGATCAGGACAATTTGAGGTGGCTCAAATTTCTGATAGTGCTTTCACGCAGGCTCGTGCTAAACTTAAACACAGTGCTTTCGTCGAATTAAGTGATCGTGTGGTTGATGAGTTTTATAACGAAGCCCCTTGGATGAGTTGGCTTGGTCGGCGCATATTGTGCATTGATGGTAGTACAATTTGTCTTCCATACCATCCTGACTTGAAAGAAGTTTACGGGACGCAAAAATTGGGTTCGGGGAAAAGAGAAAAATTGATGGCCCGAATCAGTCATCTGTATGATCCACTAAACAAGATGGTTATACATGGTACAATAGCCAGGTATAATAAGTCGGAGATGTCACTGTGCGAAGAACATCTGGATCATATTCAATCCGGTGATGTAATTGTCTGTGATAGATACTATGGAGCTGTGTGGCTATTCCTCGTTTTGCAAAAGTTGAGAGCGGATTTTGTGATAAGACTTAAAGCGAAGCAATGGATAGCAGCCAAAGAATTAATCGACGATGGAGCAAAGGAGCGAGTAGTTGAATTTCAAGCTGATCCAGAGCATTTACGATTGTTGAAAAAATATGGTGTAACCGATAGGAGTATCAAATGCCGATTGGTACGAGTCGCACTAGATTCAGACGAAGATCTGGTATTATGTACCTCTATGACCGACAAAAACCAATACAGTGCCGATGATATCGCAAAAGTTTATGCTAAACGTTGGGGCGTAGAAGAAAGCTATAAAGCGCTCAAATGTAGATTAGATCTTGCTAATTTTTCAGGAAGAACGCCTCACGCAATACTTCAAGATTTTTATATCAAAACATTTCTAGGCAATCTCTGCTCGCTCGTTACCTTGGAACAGGAACTAAGGCTTGAAGAGGAGCACAGGGCAGGGAAGAAAAAATTAAAATATAGTATTAATCGGACTTTCGCCCTCTCTAGTTTTAAAGACTTCCCGGTCTTTATTTTCTTAAAAAAGAAGGTCAAAAAGGCATTAGATGCATTCTACGACTTAATTAAAAACCGCGTCTCTCCAGTGCGAGAAGATCGATCTTACCCTAGACGAACATCTATAAAGAAGCTAAGTCCAACTAACTATAAACCGTTATAGGCTTAACTTAATGACATGGACCGAACACCGAACAAGGAATATCGAATGATGAAGTGTCGGTCTCGACGCCCTTCCCCAGATCTAAGATTTTACAATCGTCCAAACACGCACACGCCTGGCTCGAGCGTCCTTCGGTGTTCCTTGTTCGGTGTTCGATATTCAGCAATCAAACACTCAACACTCAATATTCAACTCAAGGTGGGGTTGCTGAGTGTTGAGTATTGAGTGTTGAATATTTCCGAACCACGTCGGTGTTCGGTTCATTTGTTCTTTGAATGCTCATTCATTCCGCATAGCACGAACCGGATTCTCGCGGGCAGCTTTTATGGATTGAAAACTGATCGTAAACATAGCCACCAGCAACGCCGCTAACCCAGAAATCGCAATCGCTGATACATCCACAGAAGTCCGATAAGCGAAATTTTCAAGCCAGAAATTAATCAGGTAAAGACCCAACGGTGTGGCTAACACAAATGCAGCAACAACGAGGATCATAAAATCTTTTGAGAGAAGGAGAAGCACCTGGCTGACGGACGCCCCCATTACTTTGCGAATACTCATTTCCTTTGCCCGCTGTTCTGCGACGTAAGCAGCTAAACCAAACAGCCCAAGACAAGCGATTCCTATGGCCAGCACCGTAAAAATAAAAATGATAGTACTCATTCGTTGTTCGGCGCGGAATAGCAGGTCAAAATTTTCATCCAGAAACGAATATTCAAAGGGTGCCCCAGGCGCATATTTCTTATAAATCGACTCAAGCGTAGCAATCTGATTCTGTGTATTGCCGCGAGTCAATCGGATGGCCATTTCAAAATTGGGTTCGCGTCCCAAAAACATTGCCATAGGCGTTACGTTATCCCGTAATCCCCTGAAATGAAAATCCTTCATCACACCGATGACTTTTAATGTCGTCGGACTGTCATTGTTGTAAGATATGATTTCTGCATGGTCCAGGTTGTCGAAATTCATTTGCTTGTAAGCCGACTCATTCAGAATCACCGCAGTCGAATCGCTTTTAAAGTCCTTTGAGAAAAATCTTCCTTCGACCATTTCATAACCCATTGTTTCGAGGTGGTCGTAGTCCATCTGATAAATTGACAGTAGAAAATCCTGATCCGACCCTCCCTTCCGGAATGCGCTGTTCCAGCTTATATTGGGAGGAAGGTTATTGGAGAAGCTTGCCCTTTTAAACATTGGATTAGCAAGCAAATCATTTTTGAATGCCTGACTATTGCTGCCCAATGAAAGCGTATGTAACAGATTAACAACGTTTTCTTTGTCAAACCCGAGATTCTTCGACTGAACATAGGCAAGCTGACGATAAACCATAATACTACCGAAAATAAGCACGATAGATATCATGAACTGAAGAAGAACAAGTCCATTGCGCAGAACAGAGTTGCTTAAGCCGGCTCTGAGTTTGCCCTTCAAAACTTCTGTCGGCTTGAAGGCAGTCAAATAAAAAGCAGGATAACTTCCGGCAATAAGACCGATCAGTAGG
>CAMLER010000685.1 GCA_946478915.1 uncultured Chryseolinea sp. | reverse complement strand
CGTTGAGATTTCAGTTTCTGACTCTGGTGTAGGCATGTCAGCAAGCGATGTCGGAAAACTGTTCAATGCGGAAACACACTTCACGAATCCTGGAACACATCAGGAAAAAGGTGTCGGCATTGGACTCTTGCTCACAAAAGAGTTTATTGAAAAAAGCGGTGGATCCATATGGGCCACAAGCGAGTTGGGCAAAGGATCCACCTTTACATTTACTGTCAAACATGGAATACGAGTAGCCGCATCCGAGGTTGTCTAAATCATCCTTTCAACTTTTCAAGCTCTGCTTTATAAAAATTTTCATTGGCCTTTTGATTCTCAGGCAAGTTCTTAATCGCTATTTCCCAGTTTTTAATTGCGTTCTTCTTGTCCCCGATCGCAGTATAGCCTCGCGCCAGTCCGACGTATGTTGTGAATTTATCCTCAGGATGAAGCTGCCGATTCAACTTAAAAACTTCCATGGCTTTCTCATTCTTGCCCGCGTTCAGAAGGGTTCGTGCGTATTGATGAATAGACTGAATGGTTGCTGATGGCATCTTGATTGCCTTGTCCATAATTTCATCAGCTTCCTTATCTCTATTCATCGCTTGGAGAACAATTGCTTTTGTTTGAAGTGATGAAAAATCTTCTTGCCCGACAAACGGCCCCCTGATTGCAATGTCAGCCCAGGTTAAGGCTTCATCAAGATTGATCTTATTAGCAGCGCAAAACTGAGCAGCAGCCATCCATCCTTGATAATTGAAACCGATCGGAGTTCCTTGCAATTCCTCTCTCATTTTATTTACGTACAACTCGTTTACGTTCGGAACTTCAACTTTGAAAGATATGCGTTTGTTTTCCCACTGAAGGTAAGCAAGCGCAGACGTTGGCATGCGGTCGTCGAACCCATAGGTTAACCATTCAGTGTATGGCGCATCCGTTGGTGTTGTATCAACTCTTAACGCGTCATCTTTGGCGTCATAAAAATAGCTGCCCCAATTGGTGGAGTTCTTTGAAAAAATCCACTTCCATGGCCCGTCTTTTTCTACGTCCAGGAACAATCCATACGAACCAGCTTTGAGATCCTGCCCATTGATCTTTACATCATGCGAAAATGTGATGACGGTATTTTCATTGGCACCAGCGCGCCACGGAGCTGCCTTGGAGGTCCCGAATCCCTGATCAATAAATCCGTCATGAACGAGTTCGCCCCAGATATGACCTTTTCGGTCTTCGCCAGTTGGTCCATGTACATCGGGACTACTATATGTTATTGTGACTGTTGCTAACCCGATTCCCTGGGTTACTGAACTTTTTTGATTGGCGCCGGCAGGCGGCGTGGTGAGCTGTGCATATACGCAGCCAGCCACCAGTAATATTGTTATGGTAAATAGTTTCTTCATAAGGGTATTAATAGATCATGTAAAGTTAAGGGAATGTATGGCAATCAATCTCACCCGCGCACAGGGATTTATACGATCTCTCTTTTTGAATTTTTTACAGGCACCAACACTTGCAAAGCCCGGGGCACAAGCTGGATGTCGAAAGAATTGCTAAGGCCGCATGGCTCACCGTCCACATGATAATCCATAGGTATTTTGGTGCGTATTTGCAACGACGGCGCTTCCATGAACTCGCAGAATGAAGACTTTGCCAACTGGCCGGTGAAAAATGAATAGATGAAATCTAGTCTGAAAAGTGGTACTCTTTTGACAACATTGATGTGAAGTAGCCCGTCACATACTGATGCCGAAGGTGCTATCGTGGCATTGTTCCCGTATTGTGATGAATTGGCAATCGCGATTATAAAAGCATTGCGTGTGATTGCCTCACCATTCATAACTATTTCTGTTTCGAATTCCTTGAACTTCAAAAATTCCTGAACGGTAAGCATCACGTATCCGAGTAAACCCCTGGTGCTCTTTACACCAAAAAGATTAGTGATGTGGCCATCGAAACCAATCCCTGACACATTCAGCGATAGCTTGCCATTGACTCTGAACACATCCATAGGGAGTATTCTGCTTTCAAAGATCTGGTCAACTGCATCGGGTATACTTAATGAAATGCCGAGGTGCCTTGCAAGACCATTGCCTGAACCTCTGGGGATAATACCCATTGGGGTATCGCTTTGAATTAGGCCGCGTGCTACTTCATTGATAGTTCCATCGCCGCCAACCGCAATCACCTGATTGAACCCATGCCGATGAGCTTCTTTGGCAAGCTCGATCGCATGGCCTTTCCGTTGTGTAAACTCAATAGAACACGATGCCGAACCTTTTTCACACTTGGTTTTGATCGAACGTTCCAGGTCGGACTGATATCCTATACCCGCGAATTTATTTACAACAAATAGTATTTTCTTTTCAGCGCCCACGATTCGTCCATTCGGTTTAATGTGTTAGACCCTCATGATTGACCCACAAAGTTAAAGGATATCAGATAGCTAATGTGAGAGGAGGACGTGATTTCCAAGAATAACAGAAATAGTCCGGGTATATGCTACTTTTTGATTTTTTCCTGGATATACTTTACAGCCTGTCCAAAGGTCTGCATTTTTTCGGCATCGTCATCGGGAATGCGTATGTCGAAGGTTTGTTCAAACTCCATGACGATTTCAGCGTAGTCGAGTGAATCAATACCGAGGTCCTTAACAAAATTGGCGTCTTGGGTTATTTCAGATTCTGCAATGCCTAGTTTTTCCGTTAGTATCTTGGTGACTTTCTGGGGTATATCTTGCATAGCGGGATAAAACTGTTTGGTAAATGTATTAAATCTGAATTTGCTTAACAAGTTGCGTAGATCAGTACTTGGATAATCTCTGTGGCTAAACTGTAATCCATCAGAATCTCATAAAAAATTCAGTACCCTTTCCAACGGTTGACTTAACTGTTAATGTTCCCTGATGTTGTCTCATAATCTGGCGCGACAAGCTCAGCCCAATACCTGATCCCGTCTTTTTGGTTGTAAAGAA
>CAMLER010000684.1 GCA_946478915.1 uncultured Chryseolinea sp. | reverse complement strand
TCGTATTGTTTTGTATCCTTGCTCTTGGAATAGCGGAGGCTGGTAATTTTGCAACTTTGGTGCGATAACCTTTTGCTTTTGCTTCATGTTCACGAAGTCCGATGTGGGCAAGGGGAGGAGTGATGAACACGGATGACGCTACCATCTTTCTTTTTTTTATGGAAGTGTAATCACCTCCAAAAAGCTGATCTCTCACGATCCGGAAATCGTCGAGTGAAATGTACGTGAACTGTGGACCACCATTTACATCTCCGATAGCCCATACGTTACTAGCCGTTGTTTCGAGTTTTTCATTGACTTTGATAAACCCCCGGTTATCGGTTTCGATTTTTGCCGAACTTAAGTGTAACGCCGCTGTATTTGGCTTTCTACCAGTGGCAACGAGGATGGCCGAACCTTCCAGCTGCTGTTGCTCGGAATCCTTCGAGTTAAACAGTACAACCACATCGTCCACACTGTCAGAAATTTTGGTTACGGAGGCATTCATAATAATTTTGATGCCCTTACCCGTTAAGACCCTATATACTTCGTCAGCGATATCCCTGTCTTCGTTAGGCAAGAAGATTTTTCCGTGATCCAGCAGAGTTACGTCGCTCCCGAATTTTGCATACATGTCAGCGAATTCGAGTCCGATGAATCCACCTCCCACGATGATTAATTTTTCAGGCCGCCCTGGTTGGTCCATGAGGGAAGCACTAGTGAATACGCGTTTGGAAGTTTTGATTCCAGGAATGTCCGGTATAGCGGGTTCGGTACCGGTATTTATGAAAATTCGCTCTGCTGAAATTGTTTTCATTTCGCCGACTCCTACCAGTTCGATATTCACCGTGTGAGCTGTAACAAATGAAGCGCTACCGTCAATGATGGTGATCAGTTGTTTGCTTTCCAGGGTCTCATAATTTTTTTTTCTAAGCAGCGAAGTGAGCTCGTTTTTAATTGCAAAGGCTTCTTTAAAAGGAATGTTTTTTTCTGCGTTGGAAATCAATGATTTTGTTGGGATGCAAGCTACGTTTATACATGTACCTCCATACATCATTTCCGAGCGTTCCACGAGAGCAACCTCTTGCCCCTGTGAGGCAAGATAGCCCGCTAGTGTTTTACCTCCCTTTCCAAATCCGATGATTAGATTCTTGTAATGATCCTTAATATCTGTCATAAATAAATTCTCTTAATATGAACGATAGTTCAGTACATGGCGATTTTCAAGTTACGCAGAGCCTGTCATTGGTCAACCTCCAAAAATGACTTTAAGTTTGACATACGATCACGTGGGAGGAGTATTTGTTTAGTTTGTAAAGATAGCGTGAAAGCTGAAAGATGCCTGCGGTTTGCGGACGGCCGCTCAGAGCTTTTTGTCGAATTGTCTTGAACACACGAAGGAGATTTGCTATCTTATCTTAGTTACTACGACCGATGAATTTCCCGGATCCTTATAATGTGCTTGGTATCGAAAAATCAGCTTCGCCGCGTGAAATACGGAAAGCGTACCGGGAACTTGCAAAAAAGTATCATCCTGATGTAAATGCTGATGTCGAAGCCGTTGCCATGACAGCCCGGATCAATGCTGCTTATAATTTGCTCATAGATCCTCAAAAAAAGTCAGCTTACGATAATCGATTCTCCTTCGCTTACGACGAATCCGAAAGTGGTCTGTTTGAACAAGAAACTTCCGATGAATTTGATGAAGTGTATCACAACGAAGCGATAGCCGACGAGTTGGAAAGTGATCGAAAGCGATCGATCCGTGAAGCTGCCATATATCGATTTGCCAGAATACTTTGTTATCCTATTGCTTTGTTAAGCTTTCTTGTGATTCTGGACTATTTTCTTCCAGTTAATACAGAGCTTGACTATGCGCTATCTGGTTATCAGAAAGGTTTGAACAGCACTTACAGCGCCGTTTCTTCGTTCATGAAAACAACAGACCATGAGTTCGAAGTCCCAAATAAGGTGCATGTAAACTACGACTATGACGCCGACGAGAAAGAGCTGGTATGCATGGAGTTTACGCCAATATTCAATACGATGAAGCGGGTAGGCGTTGACCATGGGGAGTATGCTTTGATGTACCGGGCACCCGGAAATATCTATTCAGCCTGGCTTTTTCCGGTTCCTTATATTTTGTTATGCACAAGTTTGGTTGTAATTAGAAAAAAGGTTTACACAAGATCCCGGTATTTTCTGGCTTTTCTTCCAGTGGCCCTTGCGTTAATATTTTTTACGTCGATGGCTTTATAAGGAGCAAATTTCCCTCCACCGGATTGAGATGTCTGTCAAGTTCATTATTTTCATGTGTTAGGTTTTTACGGGCCAAAGACTAACATTCTAAGAAGATAAGGGACATATGCTAATTAGGAAAAACACCAAAGCGTTTAAGACTATCCTTGAGATCTTCATGGCTTGCCAGGACAGACCTGATCGCGATCAAATGATACGACTGTACATCACCAGAGCCGGTCACTCAGTGGAAGACAGAATTAGTGTCGAGGGAATTCAGGGTGAATCAGCTCTTTTTTATGAAATGAACTACAACAGTATTCTCAATAATCTGCAATCTTCCAATCACCAATTGAATGTCAGTGACGAGATACCTGGTCTTTATTTTTTTCACAGCAGTTCCAATAAGGTTTGGGATGAAACTCCATTTGAATTTGATGACGCGATAAGAAAGGAGTTTGAATTTTTGCCGGATCTTCCAACCGTAAGAAAGAAAGAGAAACCGCAAAAGTTTGTTTTTCCTACTGGTAAGTCAGAATCAAAACCAGCTGCAAAAAAGGAGAAGCAACAAACGACCAAGGCTGCACCGGCAAAAATAATAGAACCAAAAACGAAACAACCAAACTATAAGCTGAGGCATGAGATAGAGTTTACAGGTCTTGAAAAAATCATATTCAGGCAACCGAAGGTCGAGAAGAAAGATGTCCTGGATTACTATAACAACATCGCAGAACATATT
>CAMLER010000683.1 GCA_946478915.1 uncultured Chryseolinea sp. | reverse complement strand
GTCCTTAAACTCTTTCAAAGTAACCTTTTCGGGTGCGGCTAACTTCCCGGCTACTGCAGCGAGCTCACCGAAGGACAGTGATTGAGACGACAATTGGTTAAAGACGTGATGATTTTTCGCGTAGCAATCCATCGCAGAGACTTTCCAATGCAGCGCTGCAGCATCAACCAATAATTGCCGGGCGGTAGCGCCGGCTTTGCGTAACAAGTCCCATTGATAAATGATGGTGCAACTACCCCCGGTATCATACCCGCCATTCTTATCATTTTGATATTTCTTCAGATTCACAACGGGAAAATCGATACGAACTTTTTCCCAGTCCACACATAACTCTTCCGATATTATCTGGGCCATAGCAGTCGATACACCTTGTCCCATTTCGTGTTTCAGAAATTGGAAATGCACTGTTCCATCGGAAGTGATCTTCAGAAAGTCACCTAATTCTTCCGTAATTGTTTCAACCATTCCAGGGTTTTCAATGGAAATTGCCGACGCGTGAAACGACAACATAAATCCACCTGAGGCTAATGCCGTAGTTTTAATAAAATCTCTTCGGTTCATTTATTTGTCATAAGTTGTGAGGCCTTCTGAATGGCTTTTTTAATTCGCTGATAGGTGCCACATCGGCAAAGGTTTCCAGACATAGCCCGCACAATATCTTCCTCGGATGGTGAATTATTTTTTTCAAGAAAAGCTGCAGCTGTCATTAGCTGACCGGATTGACAATAACCACATTGTGGTACATCTTCTTCCAACCACGCTTGACGCAATGCCTGGATCGCCAGAGAATCAATACCTTCAATTGTGACAATTTTCTTTTGTGCACATGCCGAAACTGGAACAGAACAAGATCGGATCACACGTCCCTCCATATGGACTGAACATGCTCCGCATTGTGAAATACCGCAACCGTATTTTGTGCCAGTGAGTCCGATAAAATCCCGGATAGCCCAGAGCAAAGGCATATCTCCGTCGGCGTCCACTGTCACCTCTTGATTGTTAATAATAAGTTTAAACTGCGTCATATAGGAATGTCTGATGACATAAATGAACGCATTTCAACAACTCGGAGATAATCGTTCAGACGTAAAGCGAATTGACCCTACAGACTACTGATTGATGCGGGCTTATTTTCGACTAATGACGTTAGTCGTTAATCACAGTGACCCGGACGTGCACTATGCGACGCCATCCTTACTCCCTATTCCCTATATTCCCTATTCCTTTTTAATAACATCACAAAATAGGACTGGTGTCACCTTTCAAACTGATGTAACATACTATGCTTCTTTAGCAGCAATAGCGTAGCATTCTTATAGTTTCTTCCAATAGGGATTTCTATTGAATCTACTTTTACGCTGGATTGCGTAAAGGCACTAACTCTTTCAACCGGAACAATAAATGAACGATGTACGCGAACAAATTTTTGCTGGGGAAGCCGTTGTTCAAGATAGCTGATCTTCTGATAGGAAATAACCTCCTGAGCAACGGTCTTCACCCTGACATAGTCCCTCAGACTCTCAATAAAAAGGATATCCTTGAGAAATATCTTTTTCATTTCTCTGTTTTCCTTCAGAAAGAGAAAGGTGTCTTCATAGTTGGTATGTGCCTGCACCGCCTTTTCAGGTTCGTACTGCTCTAATTGTTTGATTTTCGATATCGCATGGAGGAAACGATTGAAGTTGATCGGTTTGAGCAAATAATCAACAACATCAAGATCGAAGGCCTCCAATGCATATTCGCGATACGCAGTGGTAAAGATGACACGAGGTTTAACCTGTAGTGATTTGAGAAGCTCTATACCCGAAGTTTGCGGCATGTCTATGTCAAGTAAAATCAGATCAATATGAACTTGTTCCAGCAATGAGACCGCTTCAATAGCGTTGCTGCAGCAATTCACCAAAGTCAGTTCTTCAATCCTGTTTACATACGACACGAGCAACTGGCGGGCTAGTGGCTCATCGTCAATAATAATGCAATTCATAAGTGCGTTGAGTTTAACTCTGGCTCTGTTTCACGTGTCTGAAACTTCTTTCCGTTAAGGCCAATCCTTAATACGGCCATATAAGTATCCTGTTCATCAAATATTTTCAGCGAATGACGATTGGGGTAAAGGTAATCGAGGCGCTTCATGACGTTGTTCAATCCAATGCCACCTTGCCTTTCCGTTTCTTTGGTTCCCTTGCTATTTTCTACCTTGAATACAATTTCTTCGTCTACGATATCAAGCTCGATAAACACCCATCCATTACTCAATTGATTTCGAACTCCGTGCTTGAAACTGTTTTCAATAAAAGGAAGCATTAACAAAGGGGCAATGCTAAGATCCTCGTATCGATTGTAAACGTTAAATGTAATTTCGATACGATCGCCGTAGCGAATTTTTTCCAGGGCTATGTAATTTCTTATGTATTCTATTTCTTTCTCCAACGAAACTTCAGCTTGGTTGCTGTCGTAAAGCATATAGCTCATCAGTTCGGATAATTTATGAATCATTGCGGGTGTTCGCTGCGAATTATTCAACGCTAATACATATAGACTATTCAGTGAATTGAATAAGAAATGAGGGTTGATCTGTGATTTCAAGAGTTTCAACTCTGCCTCGAGTTTTTCTTTCTCTAATTGCTCTGCAGCTTGCTGATACGATTGCGCTAACTGTTGATTTGTGTAATAGCGCCGCATAAGGTGAAAAGTCGCTAGTATAGCTACCCAGGCGTAAGTGTAAAAAATTGCAATGAGTATTTTAGGAAGATAAAAGACTGGAATGTGCAACCCTTCAGGATAGAATCTCGGATAAAGAATATAAAAAGATAGCCCGCGAAGGATCAGGCCCACGGTAAACATCGAGGCAACGAGGTACAGCACGAAGGCGGTGTATCGTTTTTTAAGAAGTAGGCGGTCTATGAGAACATATAGCGTAAAATATGCTGCCGTAATTTTGATCGGGAGTTCAATC
>CAMLER010000682.1 GCA_946478915.1 uncultured Chryseolinea sp. | reverse complement strand
GAGTGGCGGTGATGGTGTTCTATTCGATTGGAGAATGGTTTCAAGATTCAGCAGTGAGAAGAGCAAAGGCCAGTATTAAAGCCTTATTAGATATTAGGCCGGATGAGGTTACTGTTATTCGCGATGGAAAAACTAAAGTGATGAATCCATCTAAAGTTGCACTAGGCGAAAACATTCAAGTGAAACCCGGTGAAAAGGTTGCGCTTGATGGTGAGTTAATTTCTGAAAGCTCATCTTTTAATACGGCAGCCCTTACGGGTGAAAGCCGGCCAGACACAAAATACAAAGGCGAGCAGGTATTGGCAGGCATGATAAATTTGAATACAGTTGCAGAAATAAAAGTCACTGCCCTTTTCACTGACAGCAAATTGAGCAAAATCCTTGAAATGGTTCAAGATGCTACGTCAAGAAAATCTCAAACGCAGTTATTTATATCACGATTCGCTAAGATATACACGCCCATAGTTTTTTTTCTTGCTTTTGCTGTAATCATAGCTCCGTATTTTTTTGTTGATGATTATGTATTCAATGAATGGCTATACCGTGGATTAGTTTTCCTGGTAATCAGTTGTCCGTGCGCTTTGGTAGTTTCTATTCCACTGGGTTATTTCGGTGGCATCGGGTTAGCATCAAGAAACGGAATTCTTTTTAAAGGGGGAAATTTTCTCGATGTAATGACAAAAGTGGATACCATCGTAATGGACAAGACGGGAACGCTTACTAAAGGTGTTTTCAAAGTTCAAAAAGTCGGTGCGGAAGATTTTGATGAAAAAGAGCTCGTTCATGTGACGGCCGCGCTCGAGAAAAACTCTACCCACCCCGTTGGAAAGGCAATTGTTGAATACGCGGGCGATTCAATAGGCAATACAACAGCTACAGATGTGGAAGAAATATCTGGACATGGGCTAAAAGGCAAGGTGGATGGCAAGGAAATTTTAGCAGGCAACCTTAAATTGATGAAGAAGTTCTCGATTGCCTATCCAAAGGAAGTTGAGGATGTCATTGATACAATAGTTGTGGTAGGTGTTAATAACAAATATGCAGGATACATCACCATCGCTGACGAAATTAAGGGGGATGCGGTAGAGGCAATTCGAGAAATGCATGCTTTGAAAATAAAAACGGTCATGCTTTCAGGCGATAAGCAATCCGTTGTAAATAATGTTGCTAAAGAAATTGGAATTGATGAGGCTTACGGTGATTTGCTTCCGGAAGGAAAAGTTGAAAAGCTCCAGTTGCTAAAAGATCAAGGACGACATATTGCATTTGTGGGTGATGGAGTTAATGATGCGCCGGTAGTTGCCCTGGCCGATGCTGGAATAGCCATGGGTGGGCTAGGGAGCGATGCAACGATAGAAACCGCCGATGTGGTTATTCAGAATGATCAGCCTTCCAAAATAGTGGCAGCAATAAAAGCCGGAAAGGTTACAAGAAATATCGTGTGGCAAAATATAATCCTGGCTATGGTGGTGAAGGCGATTGTGCTGGTCCTTGGCGCCGGGGGTCTAGCGAATCTGTGGGAAGCTGTAATTGCAGATGTAGGCGTTGCTCTTTTGGCAATATTGAATGCTGTTCGTATCCAGCGGATGAGAATTTGAGTCTTCTGCTATATTCGTTAACCTTAATAAAAATGCGCAGGCGTCTATTCTTTTTTGTTTTTTGCCTGCTTTGCTTGAGCGCATTGCCCAACCAAAGGTCATTGTGGCCCGGAGCGCTAAGCGATATTATGCAAGCCGGTGATCTTTCTGTTAAAATTGTACTTGACACCGTTCAACTTTCTAATTTGCATAAAAGGTGAAATTATAGTAATTGATGGAAAGACTCTGCGATCCTGGGTAGAAAATGATACAGTGGTAACCTGTCAGGAATCCGATACAAGGGCTGCAACGCTCGTAAGATCCGAAGTCAACTCATTCAAGCATTCGGAAAACATTCAACAAAAGTTCATATGCATGTATACAATCCTTCGAAGAATGTTGTCGGCCATGTAAATAATGTGACATCGACAAAGGGCATAGAGGTCTTGCTCCTTGAAGACGCTGCTAATTTTTCCTGTAGACAATCTGATCGTTGGCTTCCCAAACGAAGAGCCTTGTTTTATCCTGTAGCTCAAGCACCTTCAACGCAGTTCCTTCTCCAATTTTTACTTCGGGTTGGTCAATAACTTTAACGATCAAGTCAGAGCCCTTTTCCCACGTAATAATTTTTCCCGACAGCCCAACATGCCTTCCTTCACCAACTTTTTCCTCAGGTTTCCCTGGCTCTGCATAGAAAACGTGGCCTTCGCGCTGCCATGCTGTGGAAATTTCATTCTGTGAGCCAATAGTTACGCCACCTCCATCCATAGGACAACCCTTTAGTTGCCATGTGCCGTTTCCAAGTTTTTGCGCACTCGAAAATGTTTTTCCGCCATCTGTAGAATTTATAAGATACAAATCCCGAGATCCTCTCAACCAGTTTCGAAACATGATCGAAACGTTCTTTCCTTTAACAGCGACAGAAGGTTTACAGCATTCACATACGTGATCTTCCTGTGACTTGTAAGCGAATTTGTTTTTGATCCATGCGGAATTTCCACTTAGCGAAGAGACGCAGATGTTGTTCTTTTTGTCTTCGCGTAGATCGAGCCAAACTGCATAAAAGTTATTCTGATCATCGGCATCAATACTCATCAACCCCTCGGGTGCTGACGCATCAACATCGTTTACGTTTTTAAGTTTTTCCCACTTGCCGGATTTGTGGCTAAGTCTGAATGAATGGATATTTCCTTTTTTGTCCATTGCAGTCACGATCGAGAAATTTTTGGATGTTGCAAGTTGTGGTCCGCGTGTCATGCCAAGGTGCATTTCGCTTATTTGGCCGATGAGTTGAGGGATGCTAAATGATTTTCCATTATCCGCTGATATCGAGAAAAAGATTTTGTCCTTTTCACCATACACCAATCTGATGAAGACTTT
>CAMLER010000681.1 GCA_946478915.1 uncultured Chryseolinea sp. | reverse complement strand
ATGTTGAGTGACTACTGAACGGTCCAACAGGCCGCAAAGCCAGCTGCCTTGCGGCAGGGGTAATGCATCACTGCATCAAATAAAGTCTAGACATTAACGAATAACGAATATTCCTACTTTGTCAAGTTAGATGGGATGTACAAGTAATGTCATGTTAAAAACGTCAATGCACGTTGTAGTTAGTGATTCTTGACGACGAGGATTTTTTTTACCGCAATGACGCAAAGGCGCAAAGGGTGTGTTAATGGAGATCACTCAAGGCCTCCAGGTCGAGCTTTTGTCGCATGTTGAGTGACTACTGAACGGTCCAACAGGCCGCAAAGCCAGTTGCCTTGCGGCAGGGGTAATGCATCACGACATCAAATAAAGTCTGGACATTAACGGATAACGAATAACGGATAACGGATAACGAATAACGAATAACGGATCACGGATCACGAACTAAGAAATTCTAATCCCCATCACCAGCACATCATCTGTCTGGCCAGCCTCCCCTTTCCATTCCTCAAACGCCATTTCAATGATTTTCTTCTGTTCCTCCATCGGTAATTCATGAACCTGCAGCAACAGGTTATGAAATTTCTTTGTCAGGAACTTCGTGTTTTCCTTTCCACCAAATTGATCTTTGTAGCCATCGGAAAAGAGATATAGAACAGTCGGTTTGTCGATTGTGATTCGGTGCTGCTTAAAAGTGATTTCACCATCATCCTTTTTACGACCACCAATGGAATGCGTATCTCCTTTTATCTTTTTTAACTCATGATCCTGGATGTATACCAGCGGACTCTTGGCTCCCGAATATTCAAGAACCTTTTCTTTTTCCCTATAGATGCAGAGAGCAATGTCCATACCGTCATTGTTCCCGGAAACTTCCTGTCGAAGCGCTGTCCGTATTTCTGCATCCAGTGAACCAAGGATAAGATTTGTTTTGATGATTCCGTGGTTGATGATTCCGTTAAGGGCTTTCATCCCTATCATTGACATGAATGCGCCGGGTACGCCATGTCCGGTGCAGTCGACAGCTGCGAAAGCAACGTCATGGCTATTGCCGTTTTTCATGTCCGACACCCAAAAAAAATCTCCGCTAACGGTATCGCGGGGTTTGAAGAAAATAAATGAATCTTTCAATACTGTTGGAAATGCGTCAGTCTTCGGAAGCATCGCTTCCTGGATGCGCTTGGCGTAGTTAATGCTGCTCTTGATATTCTTGTTCTGTTCTTCAATTTTTTTGTTTGCTTTGATTTTTTTTCGATTCGCAACGATGAGGACTGTTACCAATGCTATTGACAGCAAGCTGCCTACTGCGATAAAATTTCTGATTAGGGCTTCGTTTTCAATCCTTGCTTCCTGCTCCTTAATCTTAATACCAGCTAGCTCTTTATCCTTTTCCAGCAGATCAATTTCCATCTGGCGATTCCTGCTGATGACTTCAATTTCCCGTAAAGAATCTGACGTAGCATTTAAATGATCTGTTGTGCGACGGAGTGACTTTTCCATCAAACGCAAAGATGCATGGCTTTGCAGCAACCGTTGATTTTGCTCCGATAATTGGGCATGTGCTGCTTCAGTTTCCAGACCTGCTGTTTGTACATTTTCTCTCAACTCTTCTATCTGCTTCTGCTTGAGCGACTCACTTTGCCGCAGTTTCACCAGATTGTCAAATAGCGTAAAATTCTCTGCCGCTTTTTTTTCATTCCCCTGCACCTTATAGTAATCGGCAAGGAGCTGATAACATTTTTCCTGCATGTTAACATCCCGGTCAGTGATTGCAATGGACAATGCTTCTTCTGCATACTCAATGGATCGCTTGATTCGATCCATATGTGAATAACTAATGGAAACATTAACCAGGTCCTCTTTTATGAGTTCTTTGTTTTGCATCTTCCTTGATGTGGTCAAAGCACTTTGAAAGCTCTCCAAAGCTTTGGAATATTTTTTTGCCTCTGATTGAATGATCCCTAACTGATGGTAAATGCCATGTATCAAATCTGCATCGTTGGACTTTTTTGCATGGACTACAGATTGTTGAAGATAGTCCAATGCTTTGGTCTTTTCATTTACGTCGCTATACCGAAGTGCGAGCTCATACCCATATTGAGCAGCACCCATATAGTCCTTTGAATTGGATGCCTGCTGGTAGAGATTTGCGATCTCAGCAATCGGGGTCTGGGCGTGACCGGTCGTTGGACATTGGACTGCTAAAAAGAAGATCAGTAAGGCTGGCCGAACAACACATAAAAATCTGCTCTGGTGACGAGAAAAAAGGGAATATACAGCCATATCTGGTCAGGCAATTTTGCGAACTTTCCTGGCATGTACCCGCCTCAAAATGTTGAAAACTTACATAGGCAAGAACGTTGTATGTAGGCCATATTTGAACCCCTGAAACGTAAATGCCCGTTCGAAATCAAAGCGACCATTTGCAGGTGCGTGAAATTGCATGGCGAATTTATCGACAAGCAACGGTTACAATGCACGCACGTGGTACCGTCATCGATATTGATTTAATTTCGCTACTGTAAGTATCAGAGGTCAGATAGTAATGATGACCTTTCCAATGGCTGACTTTTCGTTGAGATAATAGAATGCTTCTTTGGTTTGTTCAATGTTATAAACCCTATCGATAACCGGTTCGATCATATTTTTTTCAATCGCTGATACCATACGTTCGAAGTTTTCACGACTTCCTCCAGACAATCCCTGTAGCGTAACGTTGTAAGTTATCATTCGAAAGAAGTCCACCGTCAAGACCGGTCCTCCGAGGAATCCAACAATTCCGACAAACCCATGCCGCTTTACAGATTGGATCGAATTGGTTATCGTAGTTGCTCCACCAATATCAAGGATGGCATCGACACCCTGATTGGCGGTGAGGCTTCGCACCTGTTCGCTCCAGTTTGGAAATTTTTGACTATTAATGACCTCAGAAGCACCGAGCATTTTCAAAAATTCAAGCTTTTCGTCG
>CAMLER010000680.1 GCA_946478915.1 uncultured Chryseolinea sp. | reverse complement strand
AGCAAGGTTCTGGGCAACTGCAAGCATATACAGCTGGTTGGCAAGCCTATAGTTTAACTGAGCTTCTTCAGATTTCAGTTCGGCCAATTCTTTAGCCGCCCTCTCCTGCTCTCCGGCTGCAATTGCTTTTGCTTCCTCTTCTTTCGCTTTAAGAAGGGCCAGCTCAGCGCGATTTTTTTCGAATGTAAGCTGTACATAAGCTTCTTTTAACTGATCGTTCGATAGCTGTAATCGTTTACTAAAATTTTCAGCCTCTATTGTCTTTTGTTCCGCCTCCAATTTATTCGCTTCCGCAATTTTGGATTGCGCAATCGCTTCCTGCCTGCTGGCTTCGGCAGCCAGACGTTCCTGATCAGCCTGTATTTTTTGCAGATAAGCGAAGACAAAGAATATAATAGCGACGATAAATGCTACCCCCAGAATAACGGCAGTTGCGCGGGTACGCCTAAGCACCCGTCTTTGCATCATTTCCTGATTTTTTAGCTCGGCGTCGTAAGTAATCCGGCTGGTATCAAGAAAAACGATAGCACGTTCAAAGGCTTCGTCATAACGTTGGCCCCATTCTCGTGTTGGTTTTTGTTTCTTTTGCCAGTTTAAAGCGAGTTGTAAGTCGGGAGGACGCCATAATCCTGTTTTTCCGATTTGGTACATGGAGGCGGCTTCGGACAGCCTCTTGTACATCGAAGCAGATTCGTATTCTTCGTTAACCCACCCTTCCAACCTGGTCCATATACGCATCAAGCTTTCGTGTGAAAGCTCGATAATTGAATCGCTGTCGAGGGAAACGTTGGCGGCTGGCATCAGGAACGAACGCCCGGGTCGCCTGAAATGATCCACTACCTTTATTACTTCTTCTTCATTTGCCTCGCATAACTCGGCCACAAGTCCAAGTCGACAAGGGCGTCGCATAAAGCGGTTTAACTGATTTCGCTCAGTAATATTTTTGAACAGAACTTCGGCGATCTCTTTGTCGCGCGATGAGAGTTCTTCGAAGGCCTCATTTGCGTGCTGCGCCAATGCAGTGCTGATCTTTCCGATCGCATTGTAATGACGGAGATCCATCGGCTCACCGGGCTCATGATTCTGAACCCAGTAGTCCCACGTACGCATCAAAGCATGCTGAAAAATGGGAAGCTGATCCTGCGTATTTCCAACGTCGTTGAGCAGGCGTTTCATCAAACGTTGTGAAATCTTGCCACCGGCAACCGCTACTGGTCCTTCTATGACGCTGCGTTTTTGTTCGCGCGTCATTTGAGGAACCAGGTAATTACTATTGTTAATTTGTTCAGTTAACCCTGCAAATATTGAACACTCTCCAATGAAATCGGAGCGCATAGTGAGAGCGACATAGGTCGACACTTCCTCCTGCTGAATGGCAGTGAGCAAAAGATTGACATACAGCTGCGCATCATTCAGCGCTTCGCTCCTTTCCAATTGCTCACGATATCCAAAGATCTCCTCGAACTGGTCGATAAGAAAAAAAGAATTTTCAGATTGACCTTTGTGTAAATATTGGGCAACCTTTATCAATCCATCGGAACCGCTGCGCAGCACAGAGTTTATTATGGCACGTTGCATCTCCACGCCATCCGGCTGCAATCGGTTTGTCTTCAGCATGAATTCCAGTACCGACTCCGTGAGGTTGCTAATGGGTGATGAACCCGGTCTTGTGGAAATAACGTTCCAGTTGGGACCTGCGCTGGTAACAAAACCTCCGTAAAGAATCGGAACGAGCCCGCAAAAGAGTAGCGATGATTTACCACTTCCGGAATATCCCATTATAGTGATAAACCGATTTTTGGAAATCTTTAATAAGATATCATCGATCTGGTGCTCGCGTCCAAAAAATAAATGAGTATCATCAATAGAAAATGGCCGCAATCCCGGAAAAGGGTTCGTGTCAGAAAGCCCGACGTTTGGCTCAACGTTGTGGCTATGCTGCGGGTCTTCGTTATGGATGGGCTGGTTTAGCATATCAGCCTTCAAGCATTTTTAGAGTATGATCGATACTGCACTTCTCACCAGATTAAAAAATATCTCCTTAGATAAAAAAAATGATGAGCTCGAAATATATATGAAAAAAATCTGAAACGAAAAAAGGGACTTTGCGTCCCTTTTTCAGCTTTTATCTTACTTGAATAATATTACTTCACTTTATTCACAATCGCTTCAAACGCACCTGGATGGTTCATCGCCAGGTCAGCAAGCACCTTCCTGTTGAGATCTACGTCAGCCTTCTTTAGTTTGCCCATAAGTTCGGAATATGACATTCCGTGCAGTCTTGCGCCTGCATTGATACGCGCAATCCATATACCCCTGAATTCTCTCTTTTTCTGCTTTCTGTCGCGGTAAGCGTAGACTAACCCTTTTTCAATGGCGTTCTTTGCAACCGTCCATACATTCTTTTTGCGGCCGAAGAAACCCTTCGCCAGTTTCAAGATGCGTTTTCTCTTTGCTCTTGAAGCTACATTGTTTACTGATCTTGGCATTTTAACTGATTTTTTGACTGATGGCGTTTCATTCTGTTAGAAGAAAACTTGCAGGCCAGCAATCGGTTGAACATAAAAAACTAAAGTACAAGCATGTCTTTGATATTGTTCAGATCTGCCTTGTGAACCAATGACTTGTGTCCCAGTCTTCTTTTTTGTTTGGTTTCCTTCTTGGTCAGAATGTGATTTTTAAAAGCATTCTTGCGCTTTATCTTACCCGTACCCGTCACTTTAAATCGTTTCTTGGCACCTGATTTTGTCTTTAACTTGGGCATTGTATATTAATTAATTCTATTTCTTTCCTGCTTTCGGCATTATGATCATGCCCATTCTCTTTCCTTCAAGTTTTGGCAGCTGCTCTACCTTCCCAAAATCTTCGAGGCCCTGAGCAAACTTTAACAGCAATATTTCACCGCGCTCCTTATAAACGATGGATCGCCCGGCAAAGAAAACAGTCGCCTTTACTTTGGCCCCTTC
>CAMLER010000679.1 GCA_946478915.1 uncultured Chryseolinea sp. | reverse complement strand
GCTGAAGCATCATTAAGAGGATGGGCTGGGGCCGGATCTGCGCAAGAAAATTATGAAAACGGCATTCGCGCGTCTTTTACAGAATGGGGTGCGGGTGGAGTAGACGACTACTTGCAAAATGATACTGATCTGCCTCTTAATTATATTGACCCAAAAGATGCCAGAAACAACTTCGCCAATCGGATGACCGTCACCGTGAAATGGGATGAAGGTGCAAGCAATGAAGTTAAGCTTGATAAGATTCTCACTCAAAAGTGGATCTCCAGTGTACACAATACGCTTGAAATTTGGGTTGATCACCGCAGAACAGGATATCCTAAGATTCCTTATGTATCCAAAAATGATAGCGATGCAACTTGGGGCGTGATTCCTGCAAATGACTTCCTTAGAAGAATGCCTTTCACAAATGGCGAGCGTCAGAATAATCCGGCTGGAGTTGCTGATGCCACCACTAAGCTAGGCGGACCAGATGAAATCGGTACTCGTCTATGGTGGGATACCGGCGGGCCGAACTTCTGATTTGGTTGAATTGAATTTTATACACCGACTGCCTGTTCTGGTGGTCGGTGTTTTTTTTATAATTGCCTGTTCATTTAGCTAGGTAGTGCATATGGCCAACGACCTTATAGGACACGCTTTTCTGATTTCCATTCTAGCGGTTTGCTTTTCATGCGCAAATAAACCCGGAGATAATTCACTGACGATAGAAGCCTATCGGGAACTTGGTGTGCCAGATCCTGATAAGGAATGGACGATGGCCGACTACTCAAAGGCGCATAACATATTAGGAAAGCTCAAATGGGAAAGGCAACTTCAGTTACCAGTCAAAGACAGCAAGAAATCGGGATCTCTTTTTATGCGTATGATCAGTCGCGACTACCTTTCATTTTTGCAGGATAGTTCAATATCTCTTAATGAAAAGGCCAGACGGATAGTAGAATTTGGCGTTGTCTACGATTATTGGATGGACATCTATAGTGTACCAACAGTTGAAAAGGGCTATTACGATCGCGAAATAATGGAGATCAAATTATTTAATCTGAATTTGTCGGAAGCAGCCTTTAAGCTGGCGAATGAAATAAACCAATCAGATGACCCTGCGGATGTCGCGCTTCAATATGGTTATCCATCCATCAAGCGAGCTTATCTTGAATGCCTGAATAAATATCTGCAACCCAAAGACTATGTGCCTGCGGGTGATTATTGGCAGGAATTTTCTGATCAGGACATGAAGCGAATGATCGATAGTGTGCATATGTCTGTGGTTAGGAACAAGTCACAACTTTTGGGTAATGAGATTGAAGAATTAAGGCAATCGGTGAATTCCCTGTCTGACAGTACATCATCTGATACCATACGCAAGAAATACAGGTATTTGGAAAAAGAATTATCATCATGAATAAATCCTTGCCACTGTTATAATGAGAAAGCCTCTTTTTAACGTTTTTTTAATATTGATGCTGGCGGGTCTTTTTACCTGCACAGAAGAAAGCAGTACACTTTTTTCTGAGCTTTCCTCTGACGAAACAGGCATCACTTTTAGAAATGATTTGGTTGAGACGGCTGAAAAGAATGTGCTGAGTTACATTTATTTTTACAATGGAGGTGGGGTAGCAGCAGGCGATTTGAATAATGATGGATTTGCTGATCTGATTTTTACAGGAAACCAAACAGGGAACAAGGTTTATATCAATAGAAAAAACTTTTCCTTTGAAGACATTACCAGCGTATCCGGACTTGAAGGCCGCGATGGCTGGAACACAGGTGTTGTATTGGTTGATATCAATAATGATGGATGGAAAGATATTTATATCTGCCGGTCGGGCGATGCTAACCCTGACAAGCGGCGGAATTTGCTTTACATAAATAACAAGGACAATACTTTCGTCGAACAAGGTGCTTCCTATGGGCTGGACGACTCGGGTTATTCAACACACGCCACTTTTTTCGACTACGACAAAGACGGCGACCTGGACATGTTCCTCCTGAATCATTCTATTCATTACTTCCAGGTGGATAATGAATTTACCAGACTCAGGAATCGCGTCGATAAGAATTTTGGAAGCAAATTATACCAGAACAATAACAATGTCTTTAAGGATGTCAGCGAGGATGCAGGGATAGCTTCCAACTACATAAGCTTCGGATTGGGTGTTGCCGTGGGAGACGTGAACGGCGATGGTTGGCCAGATGTGTATGTCTCAAATGATTTTAAAGAGCAGGACTATTTGTACATCAACCAGCAGGACGGCACGTTTAAGAATGAATTGGAAAATCGCATGGATCACATATCCTTATTTTCCATGGGATCTGATATGGAGGATGTAAATAACGACGGACATACCGACCTTATAACGCTCGATATGTTGCCACCGGATAATATGAGGTTAAAAATGACTGCGGGTGCAGAAAACTTTGATAAGTTCAAGATCCTTCATAGCGCCGGCTTCTACTGGCAATACATGCGGAACATGTTTCATCTCAATAATGGCGATGGCACTTTTAGTGAGATTGGAAGTCTGTCAGGAATTTCAAATACAGACTGGAGTTGGGCACCGCTTTTCGCCGATTTCGATAATGATGGTAATAAGGATTTATTTATTACCAATGGTTATGTCCGCGACTACACCAATATGGATTTTATGAAATTCATGGTGACTTACCAGGCGGAAGTTCAAACTACAGGAAAGGAACTTCCCGTGCTTGATCTTATTGCAAAAATGCCATCGTCGGAGCTTAACAATTTCGTTTTTCGAAACAATGGCGACCTCACATTTACGGAAAAGAACGCTGAATGGGGAATGGAGAAGAAGAATATTTCGGCTGGTGCTGCCTATGCAGATCTTGATAATGATGGCGACCTGGACTTGATCGTCAATAATGTTAATGATTTAGCCTCCATATATCGCAACAACAGCGACCGGCAGATAAAGAACAATTATTTGAAAGTCCATTTGGAAGGAAAGCTG
>CAMLER010000678.1 GCA_946478915.1 uncultured Chryseolinea sp. | reverse complement strand
AAGGACTTGGATAAAAATAAACTGGGAATCCCAAAAGAAGGGTTTGGCTTCTCTAACAACGTGCTTGGCGCGATGGGACCTCCTTCCTTCGAGCGCGCTCTCATTGATCTTACACCCGAAATGAAAGATCTCGATATCGGCATCAAGATGAAATATATGTAGTTAATTCTTTGCGGAAAGGTTGTCGCAAGAATCCAATACATCCGAAACGAATTTAACGTCAACCAAACCGCGTTGATGGCTCCAAGTATTATAGATGTACGTTGTAATCTGGGCAATCTCTAAATCCGATATTGCTAACGGTGGCATCTTTCCATTAAAACTTTTTCCGTTTACTACCAGAACTCCTTCCTTTCCGTTTTTTATGAGACAAACAACATCCTCCAGATGTTTTTGCATGAAGTCTGACGTATCCAACGGGGGATAAAGAAGTCCGAGGCCTTTTCCGTTTTCCTGGTGACAATTGCTGCAGTGCTGAATGTATAGCTGCTCACCCTTTATGTAGTATTGATTAAATTTTGGAGATGAATCTCTGCCCGACGGTGATGTGCACGCTGCTGTTAACAAAAACAATCCTAAGAGCAACTTGCTATATGGATACTTCGTGCTTGAGGAAAGGAAACTAGCTTCCCACATCTTCCTTCTTCAACTTTTCAATGTCTTTCAACAGGCGATTTACGTCTTCCTCCACAGTCCCATCGTATTTGCCTCGGATTCGTTGATGCTTATCGATTAGCAGAAAGGCGCCGCTGTGTATGAATCCATCGGGCTCCGATTTATCTTCAAGTGCGGTTGCAAAATAACTTGTTTGGGCAATTTTGTAGATCTGTTCCTTATCACCGGTAACGAAATGCCATTTGTCGCTCTGCACTCCTAGTCGCTCAGCAAAATCTTTCAATAGCCCTACCGTGTCGTATTCAGGATCGATGGTGTGTGAGAGCAACAGAACTTCCGGATCATTTTCCACCGAGTCGTACACGCGAAGCATTTGCGTTTTCATTTTTGGACAAATGGTTCGGCATGAAGTAAAAAAGAAATCAGTAACGTAGATCTTATCTTTAAAGGTTTCATTTGTTACCTCGGAACTATCCTGATCGACGAACTTAAAATCAGCAATTGTGTGATAAATGGTGTCGCCATTCTCAATATCACGTTCGCCAAAGATGGGCAATGGTTTTTCCCCCTTATTAACACATGAACTTAAAATACAAAGCGGCAACAAGAGAACATACAGCCAATTGCTTGGATTACTCGCGCTGATTTTCATTTCGATATTTTTTATAAAGTCTCATCCCGGCAACTATTAACAAGGTCACGACCACCAGGCCAGCTATTCCCCAAACCATACTTAATGCATTCTTAAGAACTATGAGGAAAACAATGCCTATCAGAAAGAGTGTGGCGACTTCATTCCACAAACGCATTTGGCCCGAAGAAAATTTCACCACGTCGCGATTCAGCTGCCGAAAGATATAATGAAGTGATAGATGGTAAAGGTACAGGAAGAGTACAAGTGTGAGTTTAATGTGCATGAATCCGTGTTGAAGCCATTCCGGTTCATTTATCAGCATCGAGATTCCTATGATTAATGTTATGATGCCGGAGGGCCAGGTAATGCCAAACCACAACCTGGAAGCCATCAGCTTAAGCTGGGTGGTTAGTATAGTTTTCTGCGGATCTGGTTTTTGATGTGCCTCAATAATGTACACAAATAGCCGGGGCATATAAAATAATCCCGCAAACCAGGTAACAATAAAAATGATGTGTACCGCCTTAAGGTAAAGAAAGGTCATTATTGTAAAAGTCTGCAGTAGAGGTACAAGAGGCAATATTTTTATGAATATTTTATTCGATCACGATGCGATCTCCCACATTCACAACCTTATGGTCAAGCGCAACCAGGTTTTGACCAAAATAAATTTTGTTGTCCCACTTACGGTATAAGGCTAATGTCTTCAGCGGCTCAATTCCTTTTTCGGCTGTTTTTTGATCCACAGTAGTCATTACACAACGATCACACATTTTGACGCCTACAAATCGTACATCTCCGATAGAAATGTTCCGCCAATGGTCTTCTTCATAGGGCTCTCCGCCTTCAAAGACAAAATTTGGCCGAAAACGATTCATCGGAATTGACTCTTTCAGTCTTGAATTGAGGTCATCCAGCGAACTTTGGCCGATGATCATAAAAGGATAAGCGTCTGCCAGTGATACGTTTTCATTGTTAACATGATAGCGTGGGTTAACTGGCCTATCGTTCTCTTCAGGAAAAAAGACCAGTTTGCAACGGATGCCTAACATTTCTGAGAACCATTGGCTTTGCTTTTTTCCAACCTCAAAGGCCTTTACCTTGTCATCCCAAATTGTCACATCCACCGGAAGTGACAAATCGTTGTCTTCCAGGGGAATCTTTACCTCGTTTTCTCCCATCTTAACATGGAGGTGTTCACTTGAAATTGAGGTTTTGAATAGGGCCATCTTGGGATATACGCGTTGTGTTATGGCTGTATTCGTATCGTCTACCAGCATTCTGCGCCTATCGAACCTGAGACCTTTGCCTTGTACCTGCGCACTCAACAAGCTGATGCCTCCAAGTGACTTGATTGGATATATCCAAATTTGTGTGAGCTTGACTTCCCGCATGAACTTTTTATTAACTTAATGGTGACTTACATTTCATCGCAAAGCTTTGCTCAAAGAAACTTAAAAAACTCTTATGCAAAACGACTCGTTGAAATAAACCTGGTTCGTCTATTTTTTGGTCATGCCCAATACAGCTGCATTATGGTATTTTGAAAGTGTCAACCTCTTCCACATTCTTTGCCCGCATAAGGTAAAGAGAATGGGGGAAATGCACGAGTTTATTAATTACAAGCGCAATCAATTCATCTACATGCCCGATGAGTCTGCCACGCATATCTATATGGTTGTAAAAGGCAAGGTACGAATAGGGCACTACCTGGAAGGTG
>CAMLER010000677.1 GCA_946478915.1 uncultured Chryseolinea sp. | reverse complement strand
GCCTTTGTCGTTCTGAAGCTCGCTGATCTCAAGAACTTTCTTGTTCATGTCCTCCAACGACATGTCTGCAATCTTCGAGATCTTTATTCCGTAAGTATTAAGCAACGAAACGTTGATAATTTTCTTCAGATCTTTGTCGGAGTAATAACGGATGTTGGTTGCTGTTCTCGAGGGCTCAATAATTCTGTGGCGCTTCTCCCAAATTCTAATAGTATGCGCCTTGATCCCTGAAAGTTGTTCAAGTTCCTTAATTGAATACTGCCCCATCTTTCAGACTTTAAACTTTTTAACAGGAGGGTCTGTAAATTGTTTTTTTTAACTAAGGGAAACGATAATTTCGGAGTTGATGGCCGATGATCCCACAAAGATAGGAAAAGATTGGTTTGCTGCCAGAGGATGGGATCCATTTGACTTTCAGCTTGAAGCGTGGGACGCTTATCTCGGGGGTTGGAGTGGACTTGTAAATGCACCCACTGGAAGTGGAAAGACTTATTCATTGATGTTGCCAGTCATCCTGGAATTTGTTCGCAACAACCCGAACTATAAAGCAAAAAAAAATAATGGACTGCAGGCCATCTGGATTACACCCATCCGCGCGCTCTCGAAAGAAATCGAATTATCGGCGCGACGTGTTATCGAAGGCCTTAATATCGGATGGAAAGTAGGCATTCGCTCTGGCGATACTTCTATCACGGAGCGTGCGCGGCAAAAAGTGAAACCTCCGGAATTGTTAATTACCACCCCCGAAAGTTTACATCTCTTGCTGGCGCAAAAGGGCTATGCAGAATTTTTCTCAACATTGAAAGTCGTTATCGCAGATGAATGGCACGAACTGATGGGCTCGAAGCGTGGTGTGCAAGTGGAGCTTGGATTGTCGAGACTAAAGGCAATTGTCCCGAATTTGAAAATCTGGGGAATATCAGCGACCATCGGCAACATGGATCAGGCAATCGAGGCATTGCTGGGTAATTATTATCATGATGGAAAATTCAAGGTGATCAGGGCGGAGATTGAAAAAAAAGTGGAAGTTATCTCTATTCTCCCTGAAACACTTGAGAAGATGCCCTGGGCCGGCCATCTCGGAATTCATTTGCTTCAGCGCGTTGTTGAAATTGTCAAAGCAAGCACAACAACGTTGATTTTTACCAACACTCGTTCTTTTGCCGAAATCTGGTATCAGAAATTATTGGACCGTGCTCCTGAATTATCCGGCCTCATAGCAATGCATCATGGATCTATAAGTCAGGAATTAAGAAGTTGGGTAGAAGATCAGTTGCATGAAGGAAAATTGAAAGCTGTTGTGTGTACTTCAAGTTTGGATCTGGGTGTTGATTTCAGGCCCGTTGAAACGGTGATACAGATTGGTAGTCCCAAGGGAGTTGCGCGGTTCTTACAACGGGCTGGTCGGAGCGGGCATCAGCCAGGCGCGGTCAGCAGGATTTATTTTGTTCCCACGCATTCGCTGGAACTCATGGAAGCCGCAGCGCTTCGCGAAGCGATCAGACAGAAAATTGTAGAAGAGCGACTGCCTTACATCAGATCCTTTGATGTGCTGATTCAATACCTTATGACCCTGGCGGTATCGGACGGATTCAGACAAGAGGAAATTCTTCCTGAGATCAGAAATACTTTTAGCTATTCAAGCATAAGCGATGAAGAGTGGTATTGGTTGCTCAACTTCATGACTACTGGCGGCGATTCTTTGCAGGCCTATGATGAGTATCGAAAAATAATTATTGACAATGGCATTTATAAAGTGGAAAACCGCGCTATCGCTATGCGCCACCGCTTGTCAATTGGTACGATAGTAGGAGATAGCTCCTTGTTCATTCGGTTTGTTTCAGGCAAATATTTGGGCACGATCGAAGAATCATTCATTTCAAGACTTTCACCCGGAGATGTGTTTTGGTTCGCAGGCAAGAACCTTGAGTTGGTTCGCATAAAGGAGATGGAGGTGCACGTTAGAAAGTCAAACCGTAAGTCGGGTGCTGTGCCTTCGTGGCAGGGCGGACGAATGCCGCTGTCGTCGCAAATGAGTGCCATGATCCGATACAAATTGGCAGAGGTAGTAGAGGGAAAAGAATTTGATGAAGAAATGAAATTTCTAAAACCGTTGTTTGAATTGCAGAAGTACCGCTCGCATCTACCGGGCAAGCATGAATTTCTCATTGAATATTTCCAAAGTACCGAAGGCTATCATGTAACAATGTACCCATTTGAGGGACGTTTTGTTCATGAAGGAATGGCGGCCCTGGTGGCCTATCGCATCGCCCAGATCCAACCCATAACCTTCTCGTTGGCTATGAATGATTACGGTTTCGAACTGCTGTCGGATCAGCCAATTCCAATCGAAGAGGCTATTGAGACAGACATATTGGGAAGCGATAACCTGCTGAAAGACATTCAGGCAAGCATAAATTCTACCGAGATGGCCAGGAGGAAATTCCGGGATATCGCAGCTATTTCTGGATTGGTGTTCAAAGGTTATCCGGGTAAACCTGTAAAGGATCGCCACCTCCAGTCTTCATCACAATTATTTTTTAACGTCTTCCATGACTATGAGGCGCATAATTTGTTGCTAAGGCAATCTTATGAAGAAGTAATGGATTTTCAACTCGAAGAGGTGCGTCTTAGAAAAGCCCTCGATCGAATTGCGACTCAAAAAATAATCCTTACAACACCGGATAAGCCAACACCATTTGGGTTTCCGATTATGGTGGATGGCATGCGCGAAAAGCTTACCTCTGAAAAACTTGAAGATCGGATAAAGCGCATGGCGCTGCAGTACGCGGAGTAGAGAGGTAATTGGTGGCTGGCTCTCCTTTGTCAGTATTTATTAAAAGGTCAGGTCTCAAATAGCGCAAGGATCAAAAAGGGAGGTAATCGAGTAATCGGTGTTTGGCTCGACGACTTGCGTAAGTAAATTAAATTGAAGAACTCATGTTGCGCGCTCCGTTGTACGAAGGTAATCG
>CAMLER010000676.1 GCA_946478915.1 uncultured Chryseolinea sp. | reverse complement strand
CTCTTTCGCGGACTTTGTGAGTTGTGAACAGGTAACTCTCGCAAAGGCGACAAGGTGATCAGAAATGACTTTGTGAGTTTACACCTTCCTTACATTTACATAAATGAAAGGGTGATTCGTCCGGTCAAATACGGTCAACAAATATGTTTAAAGTAAGCTAAGGACGGCGAAGAAATGTAAAATGCTGCCGCCGAGCACGAAAAGATGCCAGATGCTATGATTATAGGGGATTTTATCGCGCACGAAGAAATATGCACCGAAGGTGTAAAGGACACCGCCACCGATAAGGAAAGTAAAACCACTACCTGACATATAGAGGTACACCGGTTTGATAAAGAATATGACGATCCATCCCATCAGGATATAAATAATGGTTGAGAGAATTTCCTTTTTGCCGGTATGAAAAGCTTTCAGCAAAATCCCTCCGACCGCACATATCCACACCAATCCGAAAAGAACCCAACCGAGCCAACCGCGTAGCACAGTCAGACAGAATGGCGTATAGGTTCCTGCAATCAAAAGGAAGATAGACATGTGGTCAAATTTCCGGAACAGGCGCTTGACTCGTGCACCCGTAAATGAGTGGTAGAGGGTCGACATCACATACAGTACAGTCAGGGTTGCACCAAATATGGTAAAGCTTGTTATGTGCCACGCAGTTCCCTTCAATGCGGAGAATACAACTAACAAGACTAAACCTGCAATAGCCAGCAATGCGCCTATACCATGGGTTATTGCATTAGCAATTTCTTCGCGCTTCGAGGATAAGTGTGCATTCATAATTCCAGCAAGTACGGTTTTTTTTCTATGACAAAAGAACCAGTAGCGATTTATGGATAACGCACTCTATTAACCGTTACTATCAACGCCGAATGCATAATCCTCCAGGTAGCTAAAGTTTGAAGTTAATTGTCCCCCCGCTGTAATTGTAGCGCGTTCGATTATTCCGTCGGAATCATCCTCAATTAATGGCTGCAAAATTCTATCAATAAGATCGCGTCCGAATTCCTCGGAAGCGCTTCGCGGCAACTCACAGGGTAGGTTATCGACAGCCATCACGGAAATAAAAGAATCATCGCTGAAAGGAGGATGAAGATTGTCGGTATTCGGATCATAATCATAAATCGGATCCGGAATGGTGCTCGCTCGCTTCGTGCTTGGAATAGAACCATTGATGTCGCAGGTAATGTCGGCTATTATTCTGATCCTGAAATCCGCTGCAAGCATATCTTCTTTGGTGAAAAGCACAGGTGCTTTTGGATTCCAATACGCGCCAGCCAGTAGGAGGTCCGTTACTTTAGTGAAATCTGAGAAATGCGAGGAGTAACGGTCTGGATATTTGTGGAATTCTTCGCGATTAAAGTGGCCACCGGCTTTGCGCGTATGATAGTCTCCGCTGCTGAGTTGTATGTAGACTGGCTGATCAAATTTTCGATAAAGGAAATCATGAATATTCACCTTTCGGATGCGTGCGCTGTCGAGGGTTTCCATAGCCCCCTTCCCCACACGACCGGATCCCGTGAGAAGAATTTTAATCGGCGGTAACCTTACCTTCTCAAGCTCTAACTTAAGATCGTTTACGTCAAAGCAGTCGAATGCCCTCCGAAGGTTAAATTTGTTATACCGTTTGCCGTAAGTCCAAAGCCCGTTGTATGCGCCGACAATTCCTGCGTACCGGCCGAATGCAACAAGCCGGTTACCCTGTTTGTCCTTCAAAGCTTCATAATCTATCAACCGGATTTTTTTATTGAGAGCAGCCTGCAACAGCTTTCGGTTATAAGGTTGTTTTTTCAGCGTATGCGAAAAAAAAAGATAAGTCTTTTCCGGAATAAGTGAGTCCAAAGGGACCTCCTTGATACCCATAAGGATATCACAATTACTCACATCCGTTGCAACTGTAATATCACGGGCAACATATTCATCATCGGTAAAGCATCGGATTGGACTTGTCTGACAAACCACATTCACCTCAGGAAAACGTTGCTCTATTTCCTCCGCCTGTAATGGCGTAAAGGCGACACGTTTGTCAGGTGGAGTTTTGCCTTCGCGAATGAGTCCGATTTTCAATGCGCTCATGAACTGTTGTAGATGCAAAGATAAGGGAGAAAGTAGCGGCACAAAACCGCGTCCAATACTCTCTCAAGTGATACTGCTATCAGAGAATTTCCTCATCTCTGAGTCAGTCTTGATGCATTCGTTATTAAAAGCAATTTGATAGCCCGACGAAGCAGGGCTATTTATTTAGCCACATGTCTCGTTGTCCCAACAAGAATTCTCTTTCGAATTCGAAATGATGTTGAAATTTTGTTGGAGGAATAACCGCCATTAGGATCTTTCAAGAAGTCCTCCCAAAAGGGAGCTGGACTCCTTACCTGCGTTCCGGCCATAGGGAGCAAGTGCCTGAACCAGTTTGCGGATAGGCATGGATTGCAACCAAATTTTTCCGGTACCGCGCAGTGTCGCGAGGAAAATTCCTTCACCACCAAAAATCATTGATCGAAGTCCTCCGGCGCTTTGTACGTCGAAATCAATTTGAGATTCAAACGCTACAACGCATCCGGTATCCACTCTGAGAGTTTCATTGTTCAGGGTGCGCTCAATAACAGTTCCTCCCGCGTGAACAAACGCTTTTCCATCACCATGCAACTTCTGAAGAATAAATCCTTCGCCACCGACCAATCCTGAGCCAAGTTTGCGATTAAATGTTATCGACACTTTCGTTCCAAAGGCTGCGCATAGAAATCCATCTTTTTGCACGATGAGATCGTTTCCAGGAGATTGAGCAAGATCAATTGGGATAACAGTGCCCGGATAAGGTGCGGAGAATCCAACTTTTGCCCGTCGGTTGCCATGATTGGTAAAGTGGGTCATGAACAATGATTCACCCGTCTATACCCTTTATACTACTTCAATCTTCTTATAAAACAAACCATGATTTTGATTGGAGCCATATCCCATCTTCGCCTGGAAATG
>CAMLER010000675.1 GCA_946478915.1 uncultured Chryseolinea sp. | reverse complement strand
AAAGCTTTTTTATGCTCATCAACTACCCGACCCATTATGATCCCCTGGGCGTAAACTTGGAGAGTAAAAGCGAGTATGAAAAATGTAAAATGAAATGCCTTCATGGTTGGTTGCAAAAATAATTGTTACTGATCAATTTGGAAGCTTATCTACACAAAAGGACTTTGCTCCTTAGCGACGGTATTGACTACTTTCGTTCATTTTCTAAGAAACTTTAGATGCCTTGAAGCGCAAACTTTATTCTGTTTGTGACAGGCGGACCAAGTTCGAATTCGCTATCCAGCGCCGTCTTCAGGTATTCTTTTGCAATCATATCATCGCCATTCGCCAGATAGATCATTCCCAGATGATAAAGGGCCTGCGGTTCAAATGTCTGGTCTTTTACCTTGCGGGTTGCTATATCCAACGCCTTCTTGAAATCTCTTTGTTGGTAATAGGACCACGCCAGCAGATCGAAGGAGTCAGGCGTGGGACGATTCTTGATTTCCTCTTCCGCCATTTTTACGGCGATAACAGGGTTATACTCTTCAGCTTCAATGAGTGTGAGATATTTTTTATACATGCTTTTGTAATCCTTCCCTGAAACCAGTGATTTAAAATTATCGAGGTGTTGCTTTTTCTGATATTCGTTATTCTTCATTTCAGAAATGATGGCAAGCCACAAATGCGATTCCGGCATGAAAGTACGTGTGGCCAACGCGTTGATGATCTTCCTGGCATCGCGCAAATTGCCGTCATGGGAAATGCAAATCCATGCAATTCCTTTGAGGGCATGATGATATGCCGGATTTATACGAAGTACCTCGAGATAGGTATCATAAGCGGCCTGCACTTTACCAGCGTGCCCATACATGTCTGCCAGGTTTGAAAGCGTCCACTGAGACAGTTCCTTGTTCCCTTTTATTCGCGAATACGCTTTTTCCATACAGGCAATTGCACTGTCACCCATTCCTTCGTGATCTTTGACTTTTGCTTTCCTGATGAGGTACGCGAATGAATTCTTATTTTTAAACTGATGTAAAATTTGGTTCGCCCTGGCATAGTCTCCAACCTCTAGCGAAACATCCGCGAGAATAAGCAACGAAGCCGCCTTCTTATCCTTAACACCAAGCGCTTTTTCTGCATAACTTTTTGCTTCCGAAAATTTGTGCTGAGCGATTGCATTAGTTGCGAGACTTTGCAGTATTTCTGCATTTCCCTCGCGGTATTGATTTAACACAAGCTTATATAAACTGTCGGAAAGCTGGATGTTACCAGCGAAACCTGACGTCCTGAACTTTTCTGAATGTAGTCCAGCGAGTTTCAAAATAGAACTTTCGTCGTTGGGATTTTTCAGGAGTCGTTCGTTCCAGAATTCAAATTCCTTCTCATGGGGATCATGATCGACCAAGAGACTATTTATCACATATTTTTCATAATCAGCAAAATTGGCGACCGGCCGTCGTGCCTCATCGCATGCTGCCAGGAGGAGAACCAAAAGAATGAAGAGGTATATTTTCATGGTTGAAATGGATTTAGCTGCCCGAGCCTTCACAGCATAACTGCGAAGACACGAGCATCAGGCCAGGTTTAGTGCGGTGAAGCCAGGTAGGGAAACGAGGTTAAGAATGCTTTGTCATTGGCATCCACGTGATCGTCTGTCAATCCTGGGTTGGACGTGGCATCAGGTCCGCCAAAAAGAAGTATCAACTCGACTGTGATCACGTCGTCGTCAAGTTTGCGTCCAGTCAATACGTTGGTCCCGTCATAAAATGTGGTTGGCGAAGTCAGTGAAACGGTGAGCACATCCGTCGCGAGTACACTGGTAAACGTTGCAGCATCCAGTCCAAGAAGATTAGTGGTGTAACCCGGATTTAGTGCCAGTAACCTGTCATTAAACTTACTGGCAAACGCGGCGCCCTGCGCTGCTGGAGTGGTTGTGTTAAACACATCTTTTTCTCCCGATGAAACAAACACAGTATTGATAGCTGGTCTGGCCATTTGATCCTCTTGTTCATAGATAATGTTGACGGGCATATTATTGTCATCATCATCGTCACAAGCAACAAACATGATCGTCAATCCAAGATAGGCGACCATAGAAAGGTATTTTAATGTGGTTTTCATTTTCTGATTTTTTTCAAGTTTTACATTTCACGATTTGAGGTTGCCCAAATATTGATCGAGCCAGAGCCGAGCATTGATTTAGGAACCTCGACCACGATGGCTAAGACATTTGTACCTGCAAAAGCATCGGTGCCTGGGTTATTAAAGCTGGTGGCTGTTCCGCCAATGATGGCTTTGAATTGATTGAGATCAAAGAAGAACGGATCATCGCGCGGCCCTGCAAACACTTTGATACCATTGCTTTCTCCAATTGAGGGATTTGCACCATATGAAGAAATAGCTGCCTCTACAGGTGCAGATTTTAATAGCGTGCTCGTCAGGCCCTTTTGTATGGGCGCTTCCGGTCCATAGACCTTTACTTTACCATTGTCAACCACCGCCTGGATCACAAGGTCTTCCATGTTGTCCTTAGTGGCCGAGTTGTCGATATTGATCTCTATCATAACTTCTTCATCAAAGGAAGCAGCTGCCGTGGCAGAAGGAGCGAGCAATCCCTGCACATTTACGACAAACACCATATTGTCGTCGTTAGCGGGACTTTGGAAAGCATAGACATCGGTGATGTCTGATCCTGTACCGGTGACTGCGGGCGCATCAATATGGTCGGCGGCAATCAGGTAAGAGGCAGCGCACGCAACTATCGCGAGCAGTGCCAGGGTAATTTTTCGAAGGTTGAACTTTAATCTCATAACGATCATTGTTTTTTGTTTTGACCACTTACGAAAGGCCTGTGCCTGCTGGATTTTATTATTGCATAAATTTTTTATCGCATAAAAATTTCACGGGGTGTTTTTATACTTTCGTAACTTAAACCCTCTCCACTCTGACAGGCTATAAACATACTTCAGAAGAAATGCTTGTTGCCGCCCTG
>CAMLER010000674.1 GCA_946478915.1 uncultured Chryseolinea sp. | reverse complement strand
TCAAATTGAACGTGTGACTTAAAATAATATCCGTTCATATTAAAATAGAGTTGTTCTGTGAACTTGTACGTTACAAAAAATCCGCCATAGAATGATGGCGTATTTTCATGCTTGACGTTTCTGTACGTTTGAACAGGCATAAGGGTAGTTGAAACCAATGCATCTGGAAGATTTTTTACTTCTGTTTCCTGGAGTGTAATGAATGGTTTGAACTGCAGCTTTTCACTAGGCACAATATTCAATGAAACTGTTGCACCAGTCTGCACCGCCTCTGTTGGGAGATTTTCATAGCGCATTTCCGTAGGTGTGAATGGAGGGAAGGGTGGTGTTGGTGCCAGTTGGTGTACAACGTAGGCTCCGAAATTACTTCCAGTCTGCCGGAAAAGATCAAAATCAAGTTGTAACCACTTATTCATTTTCACGCGGTAACCAATTTCCGCCATTCGTATCGTAACGAGATCGTAATCCTGGTTAGCTCGAACGCCGATGATGTAACCCGGCGCCGGTTCGTTATCAAAATTTGCAAAGTTCTGCGCTATAAATGATCCTGTATTGGACCGTGTGATTGCTGCTCGTACGAGGTGTGCGGCGCCTATTTTGTAGGTGGATGCAAATTCGTACGCCAAAGTTGTTTTATCCGGTGTCGTGAATTTATCGCCGCGGAGCGCTGTGAGGAAGCGCCAGTTTTTCGTAATGTTAAGATCAGCGCGGACAAAGGCCGCTGCTGTTCCAATGGAGTAGCTTCCGTTCAGGTAGCCCGTGCGTTTGTCGCCAGGGATTGTATAACCTTCGTCACTGTAATTTACATTTTGATAGGCCAGTCCAGGTGTCAATACTATTTTGTCGGATATCTTGAAAGCATATTCGGCGTTAATATCAAAATTGTGATAATCATATCCGTTTGGTGTAGCTCCAACATTTAGTTCATCCATACCAGAAAGATAAGATGATCGAATGGCAAGGCCGTAAATTTTTGCTGCCAAGTTCACATATCCGGTTTTCGAAATGTTTGTAGTAAGGGGAAAGTCCATGGGTGCCAGGAAGGCCTTCTGTGCATCTGATTGCTGCAATCCCAACGTGATATCCAGCTCAAGGTTCTTGTTAGGATTATAATTTGCAAACATATTTGCTCCCCATTTCTGTATCGCACGATTCATATCTGGATACCTTTTATTTTGAGCAGCGTCAGCAGAAAGATCCTCGTAAATACCTGTTAAGGTGTTAAAGTATTCCGATTGGAAGCGGTCTTTCTCCTGAAAGTTTGCAGATACGGCAAGGGACAAATGATCCGTTACCTGTTTACCAAAAGTTGCTTGGCCAATCAAAGTATTTTTTGTTCCATACTGCACCGTTGCATATGCATGCCTCGACTTCGTCACTTCTTTTGTAATAATATTGATCACCCCGGAAACCGCGTTGGGACCAAACAACGGAGCGGAAGGACCTCTTACTATTTCAATCCGTTCGACATCATTGATTTCGACGGGAAGTGTTTCCCATGCAGTACCCCCCAGGTTATGATTGAAGACCGGGCGATTGTCGATCATGACAAGGGTAGTGTTGTTATTTTTATCTACCACGCCAGTTGTTCGAAGGATATTATCAAAACCGCGAATATGTATGTCATAATTTCCATTGGTCTGTTCCCTGACGATAACGCCAGGTGCGAGGCGCAGCGCCTCCATAATAGATGTTGATCCTGCCTGAATTATATCGGCCCGGGTAATAGTGTAGCTCGACAATGGGGCGTCAAACAAGGTTTCATTTTTTTTCGAAGCGGAATTGATGGGGATATTCATCAACTCTTCCAATGTCAGCGAATAAAGATCTTCTTCATCCGTGGACTGGGCAATTACCAACGGTGACATCCCTATCATCAACGCGACCAATACACCGTGATACACTTTCTTTTTCATTTCATTTAGTTTTCAGTAGTTAAAAAATGGGTAAATCTGCGAGACAACCCGCGGCAAATCTGTATTAAAAGGGGGGAGAAAACACTTGAAAATTTTGCATTACCTGACACCTGACGACTTGGGAGATTAGTTTCGTTTTGCATCCACTTACAGCTAGAATCTGGCCGTTCAATCGATGGATACTGCCGGTGTGAAATTTTTTCTACAAGGCATTTTCCAGAAAAGGTGCCCGAAATGTGTTTAGCGATAGCGTAGAATATTTGAAATCAACAAATCTTGCATCATCAAATGGTAACCGGCATACATAAACTATATTTTTCCGGTCCAAATTTAATCAATGCCTATACGGTTACGTTGCAAGATTAAGCTTTGGAGTGGTGTAACTGTGAATCAAGTTTGAAAAGGGAGGTGGGAATTGGGCCAATGCAGTATTCTAGTGGACATGGTTTTTGTTTCTTTTTTGCGATGCAATTTAAATGCCTGGAAAGTAGATAGGTGTGGTCCCTTTGCCAATCCTATGAATAATACCAATGACGGCCTGATTGGATGAGAGCTGAAGTGGCGGCCTTATTGGTGCCCAACATAAGCTGTAGAAAAGAAAACGGCTTAGTGCGGCGAATTTTTTTTATCTTCGGAAGGATTAACAACGATGTATGTTCGGTAATAACCGACGAACACGACGCAGTTGTGACGTCGTGTGCGTTGTGGACCCTTTGGATCGTTGTGACCCTGTATTTTATCAATCCTTAGGTAAATGTGTAAGCTGGCAAAGTAGGAATAGTCATTCTATCGAGTAGCTGCAATTGTTCTATTAACTTGTGCGGTTCCAAAAATTACAACCTATGAAAAGAAGCTCCTTTGTAAAAACAGCCGGAGCAATAGCCGGAGCGCTATTGTTGAAGGATCATGTTTCCGTCGCCTATGCGATGGACCAGTACCCTGAATTGGAAAAACATAAAATCGCGAAGGCTGATATCCTTTCGCTGGACTATCATTGGCCGAGACTTGTTGGACGCAATGGTACAAAGGATGTCCACGGTCAATATAATAAGACTACAGTTTTG
>CAMLER010000673.1 GCA_946478915.1 uncultured Chryseolinea sp. | reverse complement strand
GATGGGATATATTAAAGGATTGATAGAAGCGGCGGGGAAGGAAGTTTAAAGTTTCAGGTTCAAGGTTTCAGGTTTCGCTCGAGCCTAATGTCTGCCCATTCGGCTCGAGCGATACCGATAGCTATCGGTATTCAGTGTTCATTATTCCTTGTTCGGTATTCGATATTCAATCCCCGTCCTTCAAATTCGCCAGAAACTCTACTACATCCCTGATATCCCGTTTCGACAACAACGTGCCCATTGGAGGCATACTTGATGGAAGGTTTTCACGTTTGCTGATTCTTGACAGGGCGATTTCAAGCGGCTCAGCATCGGAGGTGCGAAGAATTAACTCAGTGGGCGTTTCTTCCATCAGTATCCCTGTAACTACTTGATTGTCCTTCAAAGTTATTCTCACTGATCCGAACCCGGGGGCCAAACGTTTGCTTGGCTCTACCAAAGCTTCCAGCAATTGTTGTCTCGTCAATTTATCGCCGATATTCCCTAACGGTGGGCCTACTGTTCCGGATGCGCTGGTACCGACGGAGTGACATCGCGCGCACTGTGAAGTGGGATTCGACATGAAAATATTTCGACCCTGGCGTCTGTTTCCTCCAAACAAAGTTTCTTCAAATGATTCACTATCGCCCCCTGTATTCCTGACAGGATTCAATTTGGCGATGAGCTTTTCCGAACGGGTCGAATCTACAGCTTCAATCAGATCTAACGTAAGAGCGGGAGAAAGTTTCTTGTTGGCCATCTGACCAATTAATTTCTCAAGCACAGGTTCACTTTTCTCCACCGACATATCACCAAGCACCGCGAGCATACGCTGTTGTTCTGCAACCGTTCCCTTTGAAAATATTGGTTCGACAATGGCAGGTAAACGTTCTTTATCAATCTCCAATCCACTCAGCAATCCGATTGCGGCAGTCCTTACAGATTCATCCCTGTCATTCATACCCACTTTGATAACATCCTGAATTTTTTCGTACTCAAGCTTGTCTAATGCAATTAAAATAGTAGATCGCACGGTTGCAGAAGGACTTTGTATCATTATTTTTTCAAGCTGCGTGTTGTAGTCCCGGATGCCCAATTCACTCAACATTTTAGCAGCGCCTGTAAGCACGTCGGCATTGTTGCTTTGCAAAAACGGTAACACGTTTTGTTTCACTTTCGCGATCACCGCAGATGGATCGCGCTCAACCTTCCCTCGGAAACGTCCATCCACGCGATCCAATACAGAGGGAGATGGCCATGTTCCGATCGTAGCAAGCGCTTCTGCTCTAACTGCCGGGGCTATGTCAGCCCGTTTGGCAAAGGCCATGAGTATGTCAAGTTCCTTTTCGCCACCAACCCGGAGGCAGGCATTAATTCCTCGACGCAATAACGCTTCAGACTTGAACCTCTGTTCCTGGAGAATCTGAGCAAGCTCAGGGAGCGCAGCGGGAATCGAAAGGTCGTCATTTATGGCTCGCGCCGCATCTGTGACGATTAATTCGTCTTCATCTTTCAAGAACATAGCAACCTTTTCGCTTTTCATCCGACGCAACACAAGCACCGCCGCAGTTCTTAACGATTTACTGGAATTATCTACCAATGCCGTAACGGGCGCTTCCTGTCCAATACGCGACAAGGCCAACACGGCCGCGTGTCTCAGATAAAGATCCTCATCATTATTCCGCTTAATCATATCCAATAACGGTTGAACAGCCTTTGCCTCTTTGAGGCGTCCTAGCGCCTGAGCAGCAAAAAATCTGACACGGGCATTTTCGTGTTCGAGCAAAGGAATTAACTGATCACTTGCTTTGTATTTGATATCACCAATAACTTTAGCAGCCTGCGCTATGATCTCGGCATCATTGTCTGTTAACAAAGCGGCCAGCGTGGCGCCCAACGATTCGTTGCTCGCTGCTAATTGGCCGACTCCCCAGATGCCATGAATCCGCGCAAGTTGATTTGCATTCGACTCGGCAGAACGCTTAAGAATTTCTCCTCCATCCTTGTCTCTTCTTACCAATTCAAATTGAGCTTTCTGTCTAACCCGCATGTCTTCAAATGACAATAACTTTTCCAGGTCGTCCTCTGACTTTTCGCGCCAATCGGATTGAATTAGTTTTTTAGTCTCCTCGCGGATTGCTTTGAGATCGTTCTTGTCTTCACTTACATCCAGCTTCCAGACGCGACCATAGTTCTTAGTACCCCATCCGTTGATCCAGTCGGCAACATACAGCGCTCCATCCGGACCGAAACGTATACCCGTCGGTAAAATTCCATTGACAACATCTATGTCTTCATTCAATTCAAATGAAGCGCCTTTCGGTTTAAGGCTAAATGCCCAAACGTGCGACCGGCTAGGATTGCCCACAAATTCAACCAGAAAAAATTTATTTTTCCATTCAGATCCAAGCGCTGTACCAGGGTTGTATGCCATTCCGGTTGGACCGTTGTGGAAATTGATAATTGGCGGAATGATATGCGAGGCTTGACCTTCCCAACGTGGCTTATAAAATCCTTCCTCCATCCAGACTTTATATGTATTGTTCCGGGGATCCGTATACTTGCCATATTGCCAATTGCTGCGCCATCCGGCATCGGAACCTTCAACGATATAAACCAGGCGTTCGCTTTCTCCGGGATGATCTCCATCGTTATCAGCACTGATCATGTTACCATATTCGTCAAACACAAATTCATGAACATTTCTCAATCCTGCAGCGAACACTTCGAAATTACTTCCATCGGGATTGGAACGTACAATAATACCTTCGTTTGGATACTTATGCTCTGTTCCATCGGGAGCTTTGATGCTGGCCCCGATATCACCAATACTCCAATAGATTTTCCCGTCAGGACCTTCAGCCACACCCGAAAGTCCATGGCCCGAAAATCCGATGTGTACAGCGTAACCGTTGCTGATTGAAGTCTTTTCATCAATGATACCATTTCCATCTGTATCCCTGAGCCTCCAAAGATCCGGCGCGATTGCAAGAAACATGTCGTTCT
>CAMLER010000672.1 GCA_946478915.1 uncultured Chryseolinea sp. | reverse complement strand
GTACTCGGATTTTCGAAATGGCGTGAACATAGGTGGGCGAATTGAATTTGTCTGGATGTTTGGAACAATTGGCGTATTTGTGCTAACACTGGCTTGTATCAACTTTATGAATTTAAGCACGGCGCGGTCACAACAGCGCTGCAAGGAAGTGGGAGTGCGGAAGGTCATTGGATCCGCTCGTGGCCAGTTAATCCGTCAGTTTTTCAGCGAGTCTTTGCTGGTAGTTTTATTATCGTTTGCATTCGCCGTTTTGCTTGTGCAACTTCTTTTACCTGCGTTCAATGAGATCTCCGATAAAGACATCAATATAGACTGGCGAAATGCAACGCTATGGCTATACTCTGTCATGTTTGTTCTAGCTACCGCATTCCTGGCAGGGAGTTACCCGGCATTGTATCTTTCCGCATTCAATCCCATTAATGTTCTTAAAGGACGTTCGCGGGTTGGTCGGTATGCTTCGACACCGCGCAAAGTACTCGTTGTCCTTCAATTTTGTGTCTCAATTATCCTGGTACTGGGCACCATTGTGGTTTATCAACAGATCGAATTTGCAAGAAACCGTCCGATTGGTTACGAAACCAATGGCCTTATTACCATACCAATCAAGACAGAGGAGGTTAAGAATCACTATGAAGCTTTCAAAGCCGAGCTATTAGCAAGTCGAATGGTTCTCGCTGTATCAGCTTCCGAAACAACGGTGACAAACATGTGGTGGTCCGATTGGGGATTTCAATGGGAAGGCAAAGATCCCAACATGCAGGACAATATTTTCAGGGGCGCAATAGATTATGACTTTGGTAAAGTTGTACAATGGACGATTAAGGAGGGCCGCGATTTTTCAGAAGACTTCCCTTCCGATTCCTCTGCTATGATCCTGAATGAAGCCGCAGTAAAATATATGGGCTTCGACGATCCGCTTGGACAAATGGTTACAGCATATGGGCGAACTTATACCGTCATCGGTGTGGTGGAAGACATGATAACACAATCCCTTTACCAATCAGCAGGTCAAACGATATTTATCCTGGACCCATTTGACAGGGCTAACTACATTAATATACGAGTGAACCCAGGCTCAGCCACTGCCGATGTCTTAGAGAAGATAAAACAAATTTTTTCGATGCATAATGCATCAACACCTTTTGAGTACATTTTTGCTGATGATGAATTCTCTGAGAAATTTGAATTTGAGGCCCGCGTGGGAAAACTTGTTGGAATCTTTTCAGCTCTTGCAATTTTAATAAGCTGTCTTGGACTCTTTGGACTTTCCTCCTTCGTGGCAGAACAAAGAACCAAAGAAATTGGCATACGTAAGGTGATGGGCGCCAGTGTATTTCGATTGTTGCAAATGCTGACAAAGGACTTTGTCTTCTTGGTGATCATCGCCTGTATTATTGCCACCCCGTTAGCCTATTATTTCATGAGCGAATGGCTTACACGATATAATTACCGAACCGATATACACTGGTCGATATTTGCAATAACATGCGTTGGCGCTTTGATAATAACATTGCTTACTGTGACTTTTCAGGCCCTTAATGCATCATGCATGAACCCTGTAAAAAGTCTGAGGTCAGAGTGAGAGCGGTCAAGATATTGACCGGAAACGGACGATCGTGTTCTTAAATGGAAACTCCGCTGAACCCATAATTTGAATCAATGGCGCTGGCTGGGGTTTTCCTCCGGCACAATAATCGCTCGCCGATCTTAAACCCGATGAAGCGATGTTTAAAAACTTTTTTAAAGTAATTTTTAGAAACCTGGTTCGCAGGCGATTTTTTGCTGCATTGAATATTGCGGGATTATCGATCGGTACCGCCTGTTGTATTGTAATATATTTATTTATAACGACCGAAATGTCGTACGACAGGTTTCATGTCGACGGTGAAAAGATCTTTCGCGTCCTACGGCAATCGAATATAAACGGGATGCCCTATAATATCGGCGTTACCTCTGGGCCATACGCCGATGCACTCCGCCAGGATTATGATTCGCGGGTTCAAACAACGACGAGGGCTATGGCCTTTAACAGTGTTATCAAATACGACTCAAAAACATATGTTGAGGAAAGGCTTCTGCTCGCCGACCCGAATTTTTTTGAATTCTTTTCCTTTCCGTTGGCTTTAGGTGATCCAGGCCAGGTGCTGGACCAACCTAACAATATCGTCATATCGAAAAGCTTCGCTAAAAAATATTTTGGGAATCAAGATCCGATAGGAAAGACGTTGCGACTGGATGACGAATATGATCTTGTCGTAACCGGCGTGCTGGAGGATAATCAGCACAGAAGCCACCTTCAATTTGACGCAGTTGGTTCAGCCGCGATCGTCGCCAATGAAACCTGGTATAGGGACTGGTGGGCGAATTCTTTTTACACTTATGTTAAACTAGAGAAGGAGCTTGATGCTGATTTTCTGAATAAATCATTTCCTGATTTTATGGATAAATATCTTGGAGGTGACTTTGCCCGCGTTGGAAATAGAACCGGGCTCTTGCTGGAGCCTCTTCATGACATTTATTTTAACTATGAAACACGATACGAGAATAATATTCTCCATGGGGATGAACGATATGTCTATGTTTTTGGAAGTGTTGGTGTTTTGTTGATTCTGTTAGCTTCAATAAATTATATTAATCTGGCAACCGCCCAGACAAATGAAAGGGCAAAGGAGGTTGGCATTAGGAAGGCGCTTGGATCGTCACAAAAGAAAGTAGCTGTTCAGTTTTTGTCCGAATCATTCTTCCTGAGCCTGATAGCCTTGACCATCGGAATCTGCATATCGCAGCTGAGCATACCTTTTTTTAATAGCGTATTTGGACTATCGATACCTGGTCTTTTTACTGATCCCTATTTGCTGGTATTCCTGGTTGCGCTCTTGTTATTCATCACTGTGGTGTCAGGCGCTTATCCATCATTTCTGCTGGCCAGCTATAAACCAGTAAAGATTTTGAAAGGTGAAATAAAAGGCAATTTGCAATACCTGTTCTT
>CAMLER010000671.1 GCA_946478915.1 uncultured Chryseolinea sp. | reverse complement strand
GATCAGCAATCGTAAGAAGATATTGTCCTGTCAGAAATGTTATTTCGACCTCCTGTTCAGCTGAGGGATATTCTGGTCGTCGAAGATCTTCAATAACTCCACTTGAACCTGAGAAAGCATCGATGGGCGAGATCCTCATACGATGACTGCTGCTCTATGAAAAATGACTGCCACACCAGAGTGATATCGATATTTTCGGTCGCGCCATACGTAACTGTGGGAAGTAACATTGTAAGGTTTGTCGGCGGAGAGTAAATGATGGTAGCACTTGCTGTTATGAGTGGTGAAAACTCTTTTGACACAGAAAAGGAATTGTTCCAGCGTGTTGGCATTAGATTTTTTGGAGAGAATTGGAGGTTACTGATCTGCGATACTTCTTCAGCCTTTGTGGCGCCCCTGTTGTTAAAAAACGTGGAAACGTTTAAATACCAGCCTTTCGATAATACATGATCTGCTTCTATTACTGCGTTCAGTTGTTCGGGCTCGCTACCTTTTGCCAGGAAATATTGCAACTCTCCCTTGAAACCAGTTTCTTTTATACTACCTGACCATCCAAATCCGACTGTTGGTTGTTGTAGGTACACGCCAGCAGTAACCTGAAGATCATAGTTGGCGATGTTCTTAAAATATCTAACTGCAGCGATGATTCTATCATTTTCTCCTGCGAATGAAGTTGAAGCCTCCACATAATCCATTTCACCGACCATGTATTGAAATTTTAATCCGTCGACGCCGGGTCGTTCTTCGTAGTCAAAGTCAAGAAGGTTATAAGTATTGAAGAGATCATTTGGATTCCAGATTGTTCCGATACCCCAGTTTACTCTCTGCCGTCCTACACGCAGGTTCCATTTCGCCCGAGCATATTCCAGCCAAAGCCTGTCGATGGTGGTGTTCAAGACTATTCGGTCGCGGTCAATAGCGTTCCAGGTGAGGCGTATGGCTTCGTTTCTATTTCGAAGCTGCGATGAAAAATCAGGAACCAAGGCTACTTCTTCTCCCCAGAACAACCTGTTTCGGACTTCGACAGCCGCTGTCACATTTTTTACGGGCTGCCATTTCAGGTTAAGCCGATGGTGAATCAGATTACCGGTAGTAAGGTTTGAAAAGTCGTGAAGAAAATTCAATGATTGTAGGTCTTTAATATATCCTTTTACCTGCAGCTTATGTTGTGACGAGTCTTGTGCCAACGCACTATTGCATGCTATGACTATCAATATGACCGAAAAATACTTCATGCAGGTTCATGCTTGCCATGAACGTTCCCACGGCGGTATCCGACGATATTTGCCCATCTACCAATGTGATCACTCGCCTCGCTCTTTCAATGACCCGTTGATCGTGAGTAGAAAAAATGAATGTCATATTTTCATGCTCGTTCAGCGCGGCCATAATATCGAGGAGGTTTGCAGCAGATTTTGAATCCAGGTTGGCTGTTGGCTCATCCGCCAGTATGAATTGTGGACGGGAGGCAAGAGCCCTTGCTACAGCGACGCGTTGCTGTTGCCCACCTGACAGTTGTGCGGGCCGAACATTCATTTTATCGGTCAAGCCGATCTCAGCAAAAAGACTGCTAACGCGCTCCTTGATGTCGCGCTTGGAAATATGCTGTAGTTGCATAATGAGCTCCACATTCTCACTGGCCGATAAAACAGGGATGAGATTGAATGATTGGAATACAAATCCGATGTTATGCAGCCTGAAGTCGATCAGTTCGTTGGCTGAAAGTGCTGTTATATTCACACCGTTAATGATGATCTTGCCTTCGTTCGGTTTGTCAAGGCCCCCAATCAGATTTAACAGTGTGGTTTTTCCGGATCCGGAAGGGCCCACCAGTGCTGTGAACTCACCTTTCTCAATGTGCAGATGTACGTTGTTAACGGCTAGCACCGGCACTGTATCCGGGTTGTATACTTTTCTTACGTTATGTGCATCAATTACGGTAGGCATATTCATGGTGTTTATTTTTGGAGGGCCTCTACCGGTTTCATGCGGATCGCTTTGAACGCGGGTATCAGCGAGGAGAGCAAAGCCGCACAGATCACGATCAGCAATTCGGTCGGCATTTTCTCCCAGGGAAATGCCGGATATATCATTGAACTGAACCCGAATTCAGACATCGTCATGCCACCGATCGATGAAATGTCTATGCCTTTTCCATGGTAGATGTATACAATGGTCCATGTGATCAAAATGCCAAGTGGCGTACCTGTTATTGTCAGAAAGATTGTTTCGGTTAAGATCATCCCAAAAACCCTGGTTCGGTTCATCCCCACCGCGAGAAGCATTCCGATTTCCTTTGCTCTTTCCAGAACGCCCATGAGCATTGTATTGACTATACCAAAGGATAGTGCCATCATGATGATGATAATGAATATGAGTGAATAGGAATCAGTGGTATCGATCATTAACTTTGTCTCAGCAGATAATTCGCTCCATGTTTCGACCTGCAGGTCGCTAAGAAGTTCTTTTATGCCTGCTGTGGCTGCGTCGATCATGTTGTCGTGGCCCAGAATAATAGCCACTTCGTGAAATGCATCTGTAACCGACAGTAACTTGTTAAGATCCTGGCGCTGAACATACACAAGTTTTTCGTCGCGCGGGCTGCTTCCGGTTTGATATATTGCTACCACTCGAAAAGCTCCCGACACAATGTTGCTCTCCGCATCCACAAGCGTGAGCACGACCTTGTTTCCGGTAGCCAAATGAAATTTGTCGGCAAGCTTTCTGCCAATGATGATCTGGTTCTTCCGGTCACCAGAAAATGCTTTTCCGTCAATTAATTTTCCATTCAACTTTGATATTGCATTTTCAGCGTCATGGTCCACGCCCAGGATTTGCAACTCGGTAGATCCACTTCCGGTCATCAGCATGCCGTGAGAAACCGTTCGAACTGCAATCGCATTTACTTGTGGAAGGTCCCTGAGTTTACCGAGCAGTGAGTCTCCATCCTCAATGACAAATTGGGCATCGTAGTCGTCTTTGAATCTTGGATGATGGATTTGAA
>CAMLER010000670.1 GCA_946478915.1 uncultured Chryseolinea sp. | reverse complement strand
CTCAACGCTTAGTGCATAACACAAAACGCTAGAAAGTGTGTCTCCATTTTCTCCCCAATGAAATTGAACGCCGGATGTTAACAGGGTTTTTATTCATAGTCCTTCTTTGTTGTGTTTTAAGTTTCCGGTTTTAATTTGTGTAAACGATAGATGGCCCTCTGGTCCCGAAAGCTGGGGAAGGCAGACGCAAAGGGTGCTGCCTGGCGGCAGAAGCTTTACTCTACTATCTAAAGCTGTTCCTGGTTTTCGATCACGTTCGAACTCATAGTATGATAGTGGAGTCTGCATGCATGGATGGACTGGAGAAGACTTTGTTTGAGGTAGTGATGCACTACTCCTGCCGCAGGCAGCTGGCTTTGCGGCCTGTTGGACCGTTCAGTAGTCACTCAACATGCGACGAAGGCTCGACCTTGAGGCTTTAAGTCATTTCTATCAACACCCTTTGCGACATTGCGGTAAGAAAAATCACGTCGTCAAGAATCATTAAGTTAGCTCCCAGTTCCCTTCTCCCAATCCCCCGAATTCTTAACTTTTTTCGTTTTAATTCCTCTGCCTTTATATTTTGCATTCTAACAGAAATTCATTCACTCCATTTTAAATGAATTCGCTATAGAAACGCCGGTCGCCATATTGCAACGATATTGGAATCATTCCAGTTTCCGGCCGCTTCAGGAGGATATTATTAACTCGGTTTTAAACCGCCAGGATACCCTTGCATTACTTCCAACCGGAGGTGGAAAATCGGTGTGTTTCCAGGTGCCTGGATTACTATTGGATGGACTTTGCATAGTAATTACGCCATTGATCGCCTTGATGAAAGATCAGGTAAGCCAGCTCAAACAGAAGGGTATAGAAGCCGTTGCCATACATTCCGGAATGTCGCGCACCCAGGTTGATATCCTGCTCGACAATTGTGTCCACGGTATTACAAAATTTCTTTATGTCTCTCCCGAAAGATTACAGACTGAACTTTTCATTGCACGTGTTAAGCAAATGAAAGTGGGACTCATTGCGGTGGATGAGGCGCATTGTATCTCTCAATGGGGCTATGATTTCAGACCTCCCTACTTAAAGATTGCCATGTTGCGCGACATCGTTACGGATGTTCCCATCATTGCGCTCACAGCATCGGCAACCCAGGTGGTATGCGATGACATACAGGACAAGCTTGCCTTCAAAGAGCCGAAGGCAATATTCAAAAAATCTTTCGCCCGCGACAATCTCTCTTTCGTCGTGCGTAAATCGGAAAACAAGGAGAGAAAGATTTTGGAGATTCTGCAAAAAGTTCGAGGATCTGCAATAATTTATGTACGGTCAAGAAAAGCGACACAAGAGGTTGCTGAAATGCTCATCAAAAAAAGAATATCAGCAACCTTTTATCACGCAGGCCTGGACTTTGACGTTCGATCACGGCGACAGGATGAGTGGATACAAAATAAAGTAAGGGTTATGGTCGCCACTAACGCCTTCGGTATGGGAATTGATAAGCCTGATGTACGCACCGTAATTCACATCGACTTACCGGAGAACCTTGAATCCTACTATCAGGAAGCAGGTCGTGCTGGTCGCGATGGCCAGCGAGCTTTTGCTGCCATAATTTACCAGGATGCAGACGTAAAAAATCTTCAATCCAAGGTTGCTCAGTCACACCCCTCTCCTGAAACATTACGAAAAGTTTACCAGGCACTTGCCAACTTTTATCAACTCGCTGTCGGGAGCGCAAGTGGAGAGAGTTTTGATTTTGATTTACATGAATTTTCAGAAAGATTCTCCCAGCACACGGCCGATGTATATGTCGCTCTTAAAAAACTCGAGGAGGAGGGATTTATCCAATTCAATGAAAGCTTTTACAGTCCTTCGCAAATACATTTTGCAATAGATAAAACTAAACTTTACGAATTTCAGATTGCCAATGTTCAATTTGATCCGGTCATTAAGATGCTATTGCGTTTGTACGGCGGAGAACTGTTTTCTGATTTTGTAAAGATCTCGGAATCTTATCTAGCCAAAGGGTTGAATGTTTCCACCAAGGAAATGATTTTAGTGTTGAACCACCTTAACTCTCTAAATGTAGTACTATATCAGCCTGTGAAGGAGAAGCCTCAAATAACTTTTGTGACACCACGACAGGATGCGTCTTCATTGACGTTGAATGTCGCGAGAATGGCTGCACGGAAAAAATTGATTACTGAAAAAATGGAAGCGATGATTGAATTCGCTACAACTCAGCATCGATGCCGCATGCAAATGATCCAGGATTACTTCAATGAAGTAACTTTTAATAACTGCGGGATCTGCGACGTCTGCGTGGAGAGGAGGAAGAAGGATAACAGTCTTGCGTTTGATGAATTGTGGGGAGAAGTTTTAAAAGTCCTTAAGGAAGAAACAAAGACTATAGAGGAGCTTGAGGAACGCATTGCTCCGAGAAATCATGAGTTGTTTGTTGATGTAGTAAGGGAAATGGTCGACGATGGTATTTTGCAATATGACAACGCATGGAGATTAAAACTCCTCCAACAAAAGAAATGATCTCGTGTTATAGTACTATGAGCCGCACCCTGAAAAAAATATTAAGATGGTTTATAACTATTCATCTATTCCTTGCGTTATGCCTGCTTTTAACACATTGTAGCTTTAACCGATTTGCTGAAAAATCTTATGCGCGGGCCCAGAAAGAAAAGCCTTACGATGTGATAATAGTACCAGGCGTTCCCTACGATAAATCAGCTACAACTTCTGTTATGACCCTCCGCCTATATTGGGCTAAACATCTTTATGATAGCGGCTTCACAAAAAACATAATTTTTTCGGGTGGACCGGTCTACACGCATTTTGTGGAAGGTATTGCTATGAAAATCATGGCGGACTCATTGGGAATTCCGTCAGATCACACATTCTATGAAGCAACCGCTGAACATAGTACGGAAAATGTTTACTTCTCCTGGAAGATGGCAAAGGAGAAAGGATTTGAGATCATTGTGGTGAAAGGCTGGGATTATCCAGGT
>CAMLER010000669.1 GCA_946478915.1 uncultured Chryseolinea sp. | reverse complement strand
ATCTAACGTGGATTTCACCTCCGACAAGAACCCAGCAAGAGATTCATCTTTGGGCTCGCTAACAGTAGAGTCTGACGCTGACGCCATGTCATCGCCAATAGGTGGCATCATCAGATCCAGCCCACCACCGGCACCGGCACCTGCCAACTTTGCCTTTAGTGTTTCCGAGTTTTGCAGGTACTGCAGTGAGCGTTCGGCGTTTTCGAAAAAGGTGTTGAAGTATGCAGTCTGATTATCCGCTATTACGGCGAGGTTAGTAGCAAACTTTTCCTCGTTGGTTTTGAGGTGATAATCATAACTGAAAAAACTTATAGCACCCACCGCTATAAGCGAAACAGCCAGGATCAGGACTGTAAATTTGGTACTTATGTTTATACGTTTCATCATACGCTTTGACGCTAGGATGCTTTGTTGGTAATCTGATTGGCAATTAATTCACCAGCCTCTTCGGTAAACCTACGGCTGTCCTCGCTGATTGGGGTAAACGATGCGATCTCCATGACGCCCAGCACCCGGTCGTTGTGTTTCATGGGCACAATCAGCAAATATTTAGGAGAGGCACTACCCAATCCCGATACTATCTTGATATAACCGTCAGGCACGTCATCAACATAAAGCGAACGTCCGCTTACGGCAGCCTGACCGATAAGACCTTCACCAAACTCATAACTTATAGTCGTACTCTCACCGATGTTCAGCGCATAGCCACCCTGTAGTTCGACGATACGTTTTTCTTCTGATTCATTAACCATATAGATTGCGCCTTGCCCTGCTTCCAACTGCTTGCAAATGGCGTTCAGGCCGGCTTCCATTGCTGCCTTAGTGTTTTCGTTGCCTTGCAGGCTGGCAATAACTCCTTCGAGACTGATGGTGGTCTTGCCCTGTTCCGTTTCATGTTTGCTATTGGCGGAAGCTTCTATACTGCGGTCGCGGTAGACGACGACTTCACGTTTGTAACGCAACGCAACGATAAGACCCAGCGCACCGGCGGCAAATGTTGCAGCGATTACAATGTATACGTTCATGAATTCCGGCTGATATCCATCTGCCAGACGCAAGCTCACCGGTAGCGAGTATATCGCAAAAAGAGATACAGCTATCCCAAGTATAAAAAACGTTGCCAGGGATAGGCTCAGCTTATAACGGTTCTTAAAAATGGTAATCATCTGTATTGACTGTCTAATTGTTTTAAAAATTCAACAATTTCATCTATTCGTAGAACGTGATCGATTTGTGTTACGGTAAGCGCACTCCGCGGCATGGTGTCGATCATGCATTCGGTAGGCTCCTGCACGATGGTAAGGCCTCCGCGTTCATGAATGTATTTCATCCCCAATGCACCATCCTTATTGGCTCCCGACAGCAAAATGCCAATGAGCTTTTCCTTATAGGCAAAAGCACAAGTGCCTAGTGTGATGTCGATCGATGGCCTGGAGTTGTTTAACATTTCTTCTGTTGACAGTGCAAAATGATTCCCGAGTTCAACCGACATATGGTAGTTCGCTGGAGCCAGATATACATTTCCTTTTTTTATTGTCTCTTTATCATTTGGTTCAGTCACCTGAACAACACTCTTAATCGAAAGCGCTTCAACGAAACCATTGCGTACATGCTTCAACCTATGTAAGCACATAATTATTGGTAACGGAAAGCCTTTGGGCAATTGCGCCAGGATTTTTACTACACCCTGGAAGCTGCCTGCTGACCCACCGATAACAACGGCTTTATAGCTGTTACTTAGGTTGAATTTTTTCATTCGTCAAAAGACAACTTTCCTATTCTTTTATTTTCTTATAAATCTTTTCTTCGTTGTTTACCACAATAAAGCGGTTGGAATAATCGCACCATATCAACGACTCCTTCGACCCAATGGCGAGGTATCCATACTTAAATAAACTCTCGTGGAATTTTTTTAATACTTCGTTTTGCAACGTCTGGTTAAAGTATATCATCACATTCCTGCAGAGTATCAGATCAAATTTGTTGAAGACATCTCCCAGTACAAGATCGTGTCGTCTGAAGGATACGTTCATCAATAATTCCTTGGGAAAAACCGCCATCCCGTTTTCTTCGCGATAGTAATCCTTGAAGGATCCAGTCCCCTGAAAACGGATGTAGTTCTTTTCATTCAGTTCCATGTTTTTCAATGGATAGACCCCCGACTTCGCTCTCTCCAGAATATTTACATCAAGGTCGGTGGCAATCACAGTGACATCCTGTAGTATTCCCATCTCTTTCAGCATGATAGACATGGACAATACTTCTTCGCCTGAGGAACATCCGGCATGCCATATCTTGAACTGCTTATGGTTAAGCATGATGGCAGGTATTATTTCTTCGCGCATGATCCTCCAAAAACTGGGATCACGGAACATTTCAGTTACATTAACAGTGAGTTCGTCGAGGAACTCATTAATGAATATTGGATTTTCATTCAGCCTTTTAATAAGGGTTTCAACAGATAATTTTTTGAGTTCCATGATTCGGAGGACACGTCTTTTAAAAGAAGACATTGCGTAATTCCGAAAATCGTAATGGTACTTCTGATAAATCAGCTCCGAAATCCGTTTAAGGTCATTAATGTCTATATCCAACATTTTTATCTTTTGAAAGAACCAAAATTAGTTTCTTCCTAAAACCGGACGATTGTATATAGTTGAGAAACCTTACACGCGTTCTAATATGGTATCTGCTTCCGTTTTCCCTGAAACGTCTTTACTGCCGAGTAATAATTCTCGCACAATTCAATTTTTTTGCGCGTGGTGGTCAAATAAATAAAAGTGATTTAGCCAGGCTCCAGCGTCAGGACTGCCTCAGACTCTTACTGTTGGGATAAAAAGATTTTATTTGGTTATTCCCTCATTATCAAATGGTTCGCCTTGAAACGGCGGTTCACTTAGACTAAATTTTCGGTGAGGCAATAAGAGTTGTAGCCTAAACTCCAGTCTGGCATATACGATCTTTTTGGATTTATGTGGTATGCGTCTTTGTGTGGCAGGTGTCGACGTTTTTTA
>CAMLER010000668.1 GCA_946478915.1 uncultured Chryseolinea sp. | reverse complement strand
CGCAAACAATGGCTGATGTAATTCGGAAAGATTCGTTGTTTCCGCCGGCCAGTAATTCATTTCGGTATTGATATTGGTAGTAAAGTTGCTGCTCCAGGGTGCGCGCAGATGATGGTTCCAAATTCCCTGAAGGTTGGCAGCAACACCGCCGGGGCGTGAACTCGATATCAGTAAATACCTGCCAAACTGAAAATACAAAGCCTCGAGTCCGAGGTCTTCTGCTCCCGACGTATATCGTTTCAAACGCTCGTCAGTGGGCAGATCGTGCTTCTTTTTCTTTTCATGGAAGGCAAGTTCAATCCTATCGAAAAATTTACGATAGTCGTCAACATGATCCTTTTTTATTGCATCAAAATCTTTCGCGATCGCATCGTTCAGGAATTTAAACGCATGGGCTACCTCATCTTTACCTTGACTATCGGGACACTGATCATATCCGTTAAAACTTGTGGCTGCTGACAGAATAATGGTTACTGAAGATGCCCCTTCTATACTTAGTGCATCTCCCTCAGCGACAATGTTTCCTCCCACAGTTTTAGCCTGAACATCAACAATAAATCGCATTCCTCTGCATCGCGTGGGGTCGTTATAAATCACCGGCTGATCCATAGGATCCATGTAACTGGGATCTACATGGGAAGGTGCCCTTCCTTTCAGGGTAACTGAATTGCCCGTAGCTTCCGTTGTAGCAAATAATTGACTTTGAAGTCGAATCCTGGCATGAATCGCATTCTCCTTATCAGCGCTAAGGCGAACAACCATGACCTGATCCGGTGCTGAAATAAAATATTCCCGTGTGAACATCGTGCCGCCGGACCTAAAGCGGGTAGTAGAAATAGCATTTCCAATGTTCAGATCACGGTAGTAATCAACCGGGTTGTTGTCCAACACCTGACTGATCATTAAGTCAGCGAGCGGCAAATAAGACTCTGTGAAAGGCCCTTGCATTTTCTTAGTAAGCTCTTCCGCTTTGACATAATCCTGTTTTGCAAGTGCTTCACGAATTGCAGGTAAAAAATTCTTTGCGAATGGATTCGGATTATTATTGACGGGACCACCCGACCACAATGTTTCTTCGTTGAGCTGAATGAGTTCTTCCTCTGCCCGACCAAACACCATTGCACCTATGCGGCCATTGCCAAGGGGGAGGGCCTCGTTCCAATTTTGCGCGGGTTTGTTATACCACAGTCGCAGATCCTGCTGAGCGTTTATCGCGAAGGAAATGACCATGAATGTAGCGAGGAGGTATTTGGATTTATTCATGGAGGAAAAATAGGGTTATTCTTGATTGTGGCAAGTGGTCTCAGGAAGGAATAGGGAATAAGGAATAAGGGAGTCTTCAGTGGCCAACATGGCGTGAATCAAAAGAGGTTGCCTGTTACGGCAACCTCCTACACTTACCCAAAACTAACCATATGTCTTTGTTTCAGAGAAATTTTGGTCCGTCAGGGTTATCTTTTATGTTTTGCGCAATCGATTGTCTATTTTTAGACGATAAAACGAAATGATTCAGAAAATGTTTTTGAAAGCATCAAAAATGATATAATGTTGCCGTTAATCACTAAATCTGATTTGTGCAATCGATTGCTCATTTTAGACGCATACTAATAATTTTTTTCTGGATATCATCAAGAATTACAAGGTATTTTCAGCAGCCCATTGACTCAGAAATGGCACACTCGTGGCCTGAGCTTGCATCTGCTTAAAAGCTTCCTCTGGCCTTTCCTTAGGTGATTTGCAAATTCGGTTCCGACAAACGTATATGATCTTCCCGTTCGAAATTAACTGATTCTCCAGGATTGGGAGGTTCTCTTCTCTCCCACCCACGAATATCGAGGTAGGCAGGTAAGACTTTTGCATCGTGATGCTTTTTTCTAATGCGTTCTCCCCTACTATTGCGGCCTGGTAAGATTATATGACGATTCCCGTCAGGCTTGCCCATTGAGCGTCGTATGGCGCACCCGTTGTGCCTTTCGCTGTGAACAAGATTTAACAACGCCCCTTCTTAAAATATCTGCGAAGTTAACAACGGGAATGTATGACGTACTTCTGATTAAATTAAGGAAGAGGGGTGCTATTGTTTAGCTTTTTCTTCATAGGGAATTCAAAACCGAAGCGAACGTTCAGAATATCGGCATACGGACTTTTATGCTCAGGATTTAAAACCCGCATCATCACCATGGCTGTACCTTTTACATTTTTAAACAACTTGTATTCTTTTTTCATCCCAACAAATGCACCCCAGACCCATTCCTTGTTTCCGGGGTCTGTCGTGGGAATTCTTGTTGACGGAGGAATGTTTGTGTTCATCACTTCAAATTCTGCACGGGGAGAAAATCCCTTTCCGAGTTTGAATTCCCCAAATGCGCGAGGCCCAAATATTTTAGCATCGGGATTAAATTTAGCCTTATCAATATTATAGGCTACACGTTGGTTCCATCCTAGCCCTGCTGTCAGTCGCTTTGTGATACGATATCCGGCATACGGATTAAAATCGATCAGCAAGTCGTTCCCCTTCTTTTGAAACTGTATACCTATTCCCGGTACTATCCTTTCTATCAAAGGTTTTCCACGCATTTCATTCTGAGGTTTTTTTGCTAAATCGGCAATGCTGTTCATGCTGGAATATTTTGATTTGTATTTTGAAATCATTTCCATTGCTTTCTTTAGCTGTTCTTCTTTTCCCGCAAAATGATTCACCGCGGCTTTCTTGATCTCTTGCACAGCGAATGAATCTGGTCTTTGCATTTTCTGCGCCATGTCTTTGTATTCGTTGAGGACCTGCGCCTTCCCATTCATTTCATTTAAGCCGGATAACTCCTCTGCTTTGGTCTCTATCGTTTTTGGTAATTCTTTAACTTCACTGAGATTCCCCTTTGCAATTTGCTGCACATCATTGGTATAACTTCCAGCTTTACCCGTGACTTCCGAAATACCACCCATTTCACCTTTAATCTTTTCTACGCCCTCGATTTTGCTGATATTTTGAATCGGTGACTGCAAATTTACGTTATC
>CAMLER010000667.1 GCA_946478915.1 uncultured Chryseolinea sp. | reverse complement strand
ACTGATAAGAACCGGCTTATTTTCATTTTTAGCTTTTTCCAACGCGTCACTTCCCCATTCGTACCAATCCACGGGGTTGTCCGCATGTTGCTGGAGATAAGGGCTAGCCGAATGCTGCAACCTGTTTAAGCCAGAGTTGCCTTCGTTTCCCTTTTTATTGTTGCACGCCTGGAGAGTAAGGGCGACAAGAAATACAATTCCAAGGAACACGCGGAAGTCTGATTTAAGCAACGAACCGGTGGTTTCGGCCTTACTCTGCAAGCGCAACTCCCGCAAGAGAGGTTTGCTTAGTATCTGTCGCAAATATGCGCATCTTATCATTATTGATCCCGATCAGAACTACCCACTTATTGTTCACCTTCATGGCGTGTATATCCTTTACGTTGTATGGAACGAAAAATCCACTTTCAGTGGGCTTCAAACATTTGAAATCAATTCCACCCAGTCCTTTCATAAAAATACCCGGAGAAGCATCTGCAGGAGTTGTCTCGACTTCGACATCAAACTTGTTCCCGGCCAGCAAAATATCTTTTACACCATCGTTATCAAAATCATTAACAACAATGTCCATTACTGCCGACAATTGCGCATCCGTCGGCAATCTTTTTATTGAAAATTTCCCATCGTCATTTACAAGGATTACGCTGGAAAATAAATGAGCCTTTCGATGCAAGGCACTTTCAATATCTTCTCCGAGAATGGTGGGTAAATCTGATTCAGCAAACGATACGTAAGTAGGAAATTTTTGCGCAATAACAGGCATCTGCTGTGAACTGCATTCTCTCCCACGAATAGGAACAAGTTGATCCTCCTTATAATACCGGGCGAGGAAAACATCGTTCGTTCCATTGCTATCAAAGTCTTTTGCATAAACCTGGAATGGTTTTTCGACACTTGCCTTGAACTTATAATTTTCTCCAATGTTGCCCAGAATGAGATCCTGATCGCCGTCGCCATCCAGGTCATCTGCAACAACTTTATTCCACCAGCCTTCAGTGTTTTGAAGGGCAAAGTCAGATGACACATCGTGAAGCTTGCCATCTTTATTCTGAAATATCTTTACCGGCATCCACTCTCCTACCACCACCAATTCCGCCGCTGAATCTCCATTCAAATCAACCCATGTCGCCGAATTAACCATCCCCACTTCAGAAATTCCTGAGGAGATTTCAGCAGTCTTATCCACAAACTTTCCTTTTTCGTTGACGAGCACATAACTTCTGGGTGACTTAGGATATACGCCAGCGACGACCTGACCTCCTCTGAACAAATCCAGGTCTCCATCACCATCCACGTCGTAGGGTGCCACGCAGGAGCCGCTGCTCGTTGTGTTGATGCTTGAGCCCTTCTTAAAGTTTCCTCTACCATCGTTAATGTATAAGCGATCAGCGTACATTTCTGATCCTTCCTTAAACTCGCTTCCTCCGCTTACTACATACAGATCAGGGTCGCCATCCGCGTCAGCGTCAAATAATATCGATCCCATATCTTCGTAGGCTTTGTCCTTCTCAAAGTCCGCGATGGGCTTCAATTGAAATGTGCCTGCGCTACCTAAATACAAGCGTCCGGCCTGGCCCGCTGCTCCGCCGATGAAGAAATCTTCCTGACCATCAGCATTTACATCGCCAGCGGAAATAAAAGGTCCGCTGCGCGAAAACATGTGGGGTAACAATACCTGGTCTTTATATTCGTTAACTTGATTTTCTCGATGAACGAATCCGTTAGCTAAGAATTCCTTCGTCGATTCAGCAAATAATTTGTCCGGTGTAGATTGAAGAGGTGATGGCTTTGAAGCATTCTTGTAGTCAACCTCAACTTGCTTGTTTGCATTGACTTGTTTTTCCAGGTTCTTTTTTCCATCTGTCCAGACTACTACTACGCTATCCACCATATTAGCTTTTCCTAAGCCAAAGTGAACCACTGGCTCATTCGATGAAAGATAGCCGCGTACAATCTTGTTCTCGAAATACTGAATCTTACCGTCAGCATACAATGTAACCTTGGCTCCAATGCCCGAACTATTCGTTGATGGACCGTTGAGCTTGACCTTCAAAAAGTTATTAACAGATGCGGAGGAATTTTCGTAGAGGAATGCTTCACTATCAAGATTATTGATGACAAGGTCCAGATCGCCATCGTTATCGAGGTCGCCCATAGCCGCTCCGTTGGAAAATCCAGGCTCACTCAAGCCCCATAAGTCTCCGATGTTCTCAAACTGAAGATCACCTTTATTTCGGAAAAGATAATTCTTAACACTAATAGGATTATAAACATTGATAAATTCCTTAAATCCTTTACTCATCATTTCCTGAGGCGACTGATATTTATGACGATTAGCCCTCACGTATTCGCCCAGCTTTTGTTGCGCATCTCCGTCGAATACGTCACGCTTATAGCCATTAGCGACGAAGATGTCGCGATTGCCGTCATTGTCGAAGTCAGACATTAGACATGCCCAACTCCATTCCGTTTTAGCAACACCTGAGAGCTGAGAAATCTCACTAAAAAACAGCCCACCCTGATTTAGGTGGAGGGCATTATGCATGTACTGCTTGTGCATACCTGCGTCCACGATGGCGTTAAATCCTTCTACATCCATTGATGGCATAGAGACCTTTGATCTTCGATAATCTTCAGGCAACATCTCACTCACCATGATATCTTCAAGCCCGTCATTATTGATGTCCGCGACATCGGTGCCCATGGAATACATCGATATATGGTTTGTTACATCCTTTATCTTTTCCTTGAAGGTTCCGTTTCCTTGATTGATATACATGTAATCCCCTTCAGCAAAATCATTGGCAACAAAAATATCCGTGTATCCATCGTTGTTGAGGTCGGACGTAACTACACTTAACGCATAACCGAAATTGCTGGTAATACCTGCGCTCAACCCGATTTCGCGAAACTTTCCATTTTCATTAACATACAATTTGTCTCTGCTTTTCTGCGGCGTTAGTTTTTTCTGACGAACCATTTGTGTTAATGGGAGATCAAATGAATCCGGACGATTAGTCAC
>CAMLER010000666.1 GCA_946478915.1 uncultured Chryseolinea sp. | reverse complement strand
ATGTGATAGGGTTGATCTTCAACTACCGGAATAGTTTTCTGTATCAGTTTATGTATATCGCGCAAGTATTCTTTTTCTTCTTCATCACAAAATGAGAGCGAGATACCTTTGGCACCTGCCCGTCCCGTTCTTCCAATGCGATGAACGTACGTTTCTGGAATATTGGGTAATTCAAAGTTTATCACGTGCGATAACTCTTCTACATCGATCCCTCTCGCTGCAATATCAGTAGCGACCAAAACACGTGTGGTCTGTGCTTTGAAATTCGAAAGCGCACGCTGCCGTGCGCCCTGCGATTTATTACCATGGATTGCTTCGGCACGAATGCCGGATTTGACCAGGTCTTTTGCAACACGGTCCGCTCCATGCTTGGTTCGCGCAAAAACCAAAGCGGTGATGATGCTTCGGTCCTGGAGCAAATGAAGCAATAGTTTCCGCTTATCCTTTTTCTCCACAAAGTATACGGCTTGCTTTACTGTGTTAGCAGTGGACGAAACCGGAGTAACTTCTACCCGCGTAGGGTTGGTCAATATGGTATTAGCGAGAGCAGAAATTTCTGCCGGCATCGTAGCCGAGAAGAATATGGTTTGACGTTGCGCAGGTACGCGAGCAATGATTTTTTTAACATCATGAATAAAACCCATGTCCAGCATGCGATCTGCTTCATCCAGCACGAGCATCTTCATATGTTGAAGTTTAACAAACCTTTGATCCATCAGATCAAGTAACCGACCCGGCGTTGCAATCAGGATATCAACGCCAGCGCGTAGCGCATCCGTTTGCGATCGTTGTGATACGCCGCCAAAAATTACGGTATGTTTCAAACGAAGGTGTTTGCCATATGCGGCGAAGCTTTCACCAATCTGGATGGCCAGTTCCCTGGTAGGTGTAAGGATCAGCGCTTTTATGCCAGACGGCCCCTTCACGAATAGCTCGTCATTGTGCAGAAGTTGAAGGATAGGTATGGCAAAAGCAGCTGTTTTTCCGGTGCCGGTCTGAGCACAACCTAACAGGTCTTTTCTTTGTAATAATACGGGTATAGCCTGTTCCTGTATCGGAGTAGGCGTTGTGTACCCTTCATTTTTAAGGGCACGCAGAATTGGCTCAATGAGCGATAATTTTTCGAATGACATTTTTTTTGTTTAATACAAGAGACTTTTATTGTTTACGCCTCTTGGTATCGCAGCGCAGAAAGCGCATTTTCACGGGAATTCGGAGGAGTTGACACGCAAAGGTACGCATTTTCTTTGAATTCGTTCTCCGTTGTTCGTTATTCATTATTCGTTATTCGTTATCCGTTATTAGTTTTTCCTTATCGATTTATAATAGACAGACACTTGCACCTTATACTTATACCTTATACCATATACCCAAATACCTTAGCCCTGTCTTCCAACCCGACAAATCAACCAACCTTCCCTGCAACCTCGACCAGACTGATCTCCTCAAGCAACGTGCGCACGCTTTCGTCATTTTTTTTCTCCCATTTAATCAATCTGATACACCCTTCTGCAATCTCGATTCCTGTGATGTCACCATCATCATAGCAGCAGCATCCAGTATTGAAATAGGAGGGTCGGATTTTTTGGAAGAACTCCAGGGTGGGGGTTGGAAGCCTGTAAGTTGACTCTATGGGTTCATTTCGCGATCGTCTTATCGCATCCTGACGTTGTTGTCGCTCGAGGTGGCTGAGCGATTCGAAGACTGGCTGGTGGGTGTGACCAGTGATCAACAGGAGATTCTTTTGCCGGGACGACCACTCATACATGAGAAGATTATGCTCTGTCTTTAAAGTTGCGTCATATGCCGGTGTGTTGGGATTGATGCGCAGGTAGGCCTGGAGTGGAGCCCAGATCTTGGACACAAAGAACTTACTGAACAGATTCCCATCGCTCTGCAAATCGCCCTGATGGCCATGTGTACAAAATATTGTCAACGACTTTTTTTCTATGGTTGCTTGAAGTATGATACCCTCTATAACAGCCACCTGCGTGCCGTAGAGTTCCTTTAAATCCACGGCTGACAGGGGATTGATTTCCCAGTCCAGGTCATGGTTGCCGAAAATTTTCGTAAATGCGTTTCGCAAAGCGAACCGTTTTTCCGCATTGAACGAGACAGTATTGTACTTTTTTATTTGAAGAAGTGTGTTCTCCCAAAGTTCTTCTGAATCTCCCAGAGATATAAAATGATAACCTTGGTCATTATAATACTTAAGAGCTGACACATAATTTTTTTCGGCAAGAGCAAAATCGTCAGCTCCATTTTTTCTCCCTTTGTGCTGATCGGAAAACAATATGTACCTGTTAGTATTGATATCGAAAGGAATGAGAAATCCTTTTTTGCCGGGGTCATTCTCCAAACGCTCCTTCAAAGCTGACAGTGCCTCAAAGATCCTTTCTCTATCCGGCGCCGAAGAAAATTTGTTTGCTAACCAGAGTATTGGTCTTCGTAGAAGAAAACGGACAATTTTGCGCATCAAGCAAATTTAAAAAGGCAATCGTAAAATGCTGAGTTAATTTAAGAAGTGATTTTTACAAGCGAAAGGAAGCTAAAGAAGTCGTTACACCAAAACATAGTCTAATCATGACGTTACTGGCGATGCGTAAAGAAGCAGGCTCCTTGCTGTCTTTAAGATTTAGTGGCTGGATACCGGTTATTATTTTTCCAGAAGGGATTTGAGATCCTTTAAAACATTTTTCCAGTTTTCTTCTGAATGTTTTCTTGCCTCTTCAGTGGCGACATTTTCCTGTTTAACCGTTAGCATAGTCTCACCGTTATCTTCGTTCAGTTCGTAGGAAATATTCATGTAATTTTCAGGTGCGTCTGGCAGATTGGACATAGAGCTGAAGTATGTATACTGGAAAAGTTTCGGAGGATCGCTCCTAAGAATTACCCCTTTGTCAACGTATTCCCTGCCGTCCCACGATCCTTTAAACTCCAGCGGACTACCCTCCTTCCAATCCGATACTGCATCGGTGCCAAAGAAGTACTGTTTGATCATTTCAGGATTCGTTAGCGCATCC
>CAMLER010000665.1 GCA_946478915.1 uncultured Chryseolinea sp. | reverse complement strand
ACGAGACGCTACAAAATTACCGGTGTACTAGAGAACGTTCCTGAGAATTCTCACGTAAAATTTGATTTAGTAAGTCGTGGTGCGCCACGGAGGTTAAACTTTTGGAATGGAGAAATTGGTTTCTGGGATTGGACCGGGCAAACCTATGTATTGCTTAAGAGCTATTCCAATCCTAAAGTGCTGGAGTCGAAATTTGCAGAGCTTGCAAAGGTTAATAATAGTCTAAAACGAAATGAAAGTGATTATGGACAAGTAAGTACCTTCCAACTACAACCCCTCACAAGAATACACTTGTTTTCCAACCTGCAGGAAGAATTGGAGCCAAATGGTAGTGCTACGTTGGTGTATACTCTTATCACGCTCGCGATTGTTATAATAGCAATTGCCTGGATAAATTATATTAACTTGTCTACCGCCATCTCGGAACACAAGATCAGGTCAATCGGCCTCCGCAAGGTCATAGGTGCATCGCGATCATCCTTGATGTTTCAAATACTGGTAGAGGCTGCGTTGTTCAACCTTACTTCAGTAATTATTGCATTCGTTGCCGTGCAACTACTGCTACCTTCTTATTCAAATTTTTCAGGCATACCACTGGATTACGGATTTCTGTACGACAAGTGGGTATTGTTATCTGCAATTATTTTTGTTCTGATTAGCGCGTTTTTATCCGGAATCTATCCGGCTTATAACCTCGCTTCTTTTAAACCGGTGATCGCGCTAAAGGGGAAAGTGCAAACCGGAAGTTTGGGATTGCGGCCAATATTAGTTGTATTCCAATTTGGTGCTGCCGTGTCCCTAATCATTGCAACGGTAATAGCTTATCAACAACTTTCTTTTATGAGAAGTGCTGACCTGGGTATTATGGTCGACAACGTTATTGGAATCAAGGCGCTGAACTTCGATAAAGAGAAATGGTCAGATACAAATGGGGGATATAGCATTGACTCCGCGTATCTGCAAAAATCTGAGCGTTTCAAAGAAGATGTTCGGACTCATAGCGGATTCGTCAACGCCACCACGTTGTCACATTTGCCCGGTAACTTGCCCAATTGGGGTACGGAGTTTAAGTCGGACTTTAGTGATCACGCACATCGGCTGGTTGCAATGGGTGTTGACTACGATTTTGTTGCAACCTTTGGTGTTGATTTGCTTGCTGGTCGCAATTTTTCGCCAGCCTTTCCTTCGGATCGCGGAAATGAAGGCATGCGCGCAGTGATGATCAACGAATCTGCCGCCAGGCTTTTAGGATTTAGTACACCTGGTGATGCCGTTGGAAAACACATCGCTACCTATTGGGGGGCTGACTACGAGGTTATCGGTGTGGTCAATTCGTTTCATCAATTGTCGTTAAAGGAAAACTTACAGCCCTTATACTTTATGTTGCAGCCTCGGGCATTAGAATATTTTGCTGTCCGTTACGAAGGAAGTGATGCAACTGTAGCAATTTCTGAATTAAGATCAATTTGGCAGCGTCATTTCCCTGACTATCCGTTTAATTATTTTTTTCTTGACGATTATTATGATCAGCAGTACCGTTATGATGAAAAGCTCAGCGATATAATCGGATTGTTTTCTGTGATGGCCGTCCTTATTGCGTGTCTGGGACTTTTCGGATTGACATCTTATGCAATTGTTCAACGGACTAAAGAGATCGGCATTCGAAAAGTTTTGGGAGCCACCGCATTTAACGTGATTGCGCTATTTACCCAAAATTTTCTGAAGTTGATTATCGTGGCAAATGTAATCGCGGTACCCCTGGTCTATATTGGAGTCCGCCGGTGGTTGGAGGGTTATGCTTATAAGATAAAATTAGAATGGCTGCTTTTCGCAGCACCCATCCCTATAATAGTGGCATTGGCACTTATTACGATAGCCCTGCAAACACTAAAGATTGCTTATCGCAGTCCGGTGGATAGCCTTCGTTCAGAATAGGTATTAGGCCCTCAATATTCGAACCTCAAACCGTAAACCCTTGAACCTTGAACTCGAAAATTTAAACTTTAACCTATTTCTTATTCCTAGCCTTCCAAACTCCCTAACCGCCCCCACGTATAAGTATTACCGAATAACTAATAACTTTACCAGGAACCTAATGGCGAAAAAATTTATTTTATAGCATGGATAAAGACTTTCTACGGAAATTATATCAGTCGCACCAGGCATGTCCGACCTGCCCCGCGCCATTGGAGGTTTCGAATTTTTATGTTGAACTGCTAGGGGCTCTATTTGCTGATTTCACGCAGCTTGCGTCCCTTTCAGAAAGTGAGTTTTTTCAACTCATGGAGAAGCTTCAGAAGGAACTCGAGCGCATTCTGCGGCATAATCCCACGAAAGGAACAGGAAATCCAGCGGCCGTGGCCCAAAAACTCTTTGACTCATTGCCGGAAATTTGCGAGAAGCTTGAGAACGACGTAAGTGCGATGTTTGAAGGCGACCCAGCTGCAAAAAGCAGGGGAGAGGTGATAAGAACATATCCAGGCTTTTATGCAATTGCAGCCTATCGCATAGCTCATAAGCTACATGAGCTCGGCGTTCAGGGTATCCCGAGAATTATTACTGAGCATGCACACAGTAAAACGGGCATAGACATCCATCCAGGCGCCAGGATAGGTGAACACTTCTGTATTGACCATGGCACCGGAGTTGTGATCGGCGAAACTTCGGTGATCGGCAATCGCGTGAAGATTTACCAAGGCGTGACCTTAGGCGCATTAAGCGTCAATAAAGCCGATGCCGAGAAGAAACGTCACCCAACGATCGAAGACAATGTGGTGATATATGCCGGGGCTACCATATTGGGTGGGGAAACGGTAATCGGAAAAAACAGTGTGATCGGAGGGAATGTATGGCTTACCCGCAGTGTGCCACCAGATTCAAAAATCTACTATCAGGCAAAAATGTATAACGGCAACACCGATGAAACTGACCTGGTTATTTTCCGATCGGAGGTGTAGCGATCCTTCTGTTGGGCTCGGTAACCACCTGATTTTCCCATAGGCAATTTCCATTTTATCTATAAT
>CAMLER010000664.1 GCA_946478915.1 uncultured Chryseolinea sp. | reverse complement strand
AGCCGCACGGCCGGACCAGTCCTGGATGAGGACATTCATTATTTTAAAACGCACGTTATGCCTGAAATGGAGCGTATTGGCATCAGGTATCTGGCTGTAGTCATGCCCGCGAGCAAATTTACCCGCCTTTCCATTAAGGAAATGGAGGAAGGCGCAGAAGTGATCAAGGCACGAAATTTCGAATCTATTCGCGAAGCGCGTTCCTGGCTGCGAAAAATGACCGCGCTGTAGTCGAAAAAAGCGGGATTTCTCACTGTATCTGGTTCGTTTAAGCCCCGATCTTCCGGTAGGTGCGTACTCCCCACTTGCCGTAAATGTTATAAGACCATCATCCCTTGTTTTCTTGCTTCGATGAAGTATCTTTCGAAGTTTACACTCATTTCTGGCCCTGAATGAGTTTAGTTTAGTCGCTGTCTCACTTTCTTATGCAAGATCTCTTAAAGCATTTACCAGCTGTGCTGTACGAGTATGCCATTTTTCCTGATGGCGGCCGAAAGTTCAATTTTGTCAGTGAAACCTGCGATTCTATTCTGGGCATTCCCGCCGAAGGGGTAATGAAGGATCCCAAATGCCTGGAGGACATTGTTCATAAAGACGACCTTTCAGATTTGAACGAGACTTCATCCGTTTCTGAAAATGCCGGAAATGAATGGTACTGGTTGGGGAGAATGTGGGTACGCGGACAATTGAGATGGATGGAATTTCGATCAAATCATGAACTTCGATCTGATGGTGTAATTGTTCGCCGTGGAGTAATCCAGGACGTATCGGCGCGAAAACAAAGCATCGACGAAAGCGAACAAAAATATCTTGACTCCATTCAACGACTGCCGATCGGCATCATAATTCACAAGAAAGGAAGGTTGCTGTTTGTCAATACTCAAGCATACGCAATTCTGGGTGTCGAAACGACCACCGATCTTACCGGTAAGTTTGTTATGGATTTCGTTCACCCGGAATTCCATCAGCACATCGTCAAGGGAATGAAAGATGCTGCTGCTGGTACAACGGGGGTGCTGGAGGAACAAAAATTTGTGAAGAGTGATGGAACCGTGATTTACGTTGAGACTACCGCTTTCCCGCTGACATTCAGAGGGGATGCCTGTTTCCAAATAATCTTCAGGGACATTACAGAACGAAAACAAACTGAAGAGCGGACCCGGAAGAATGAGACGTTGCTCGCACAGTTATTCCAGAACGTGCCCATGGCCGTAGTTTTATTGACAGATTCTGGCAAAGTGGAGCAGGTCAATAAAGGATTTGAAGAAATGTTTGGATTTAGTCTGGCAGAGCTGAAAGGGAGAAGCATTAACGATTTTATTGTACCCGACGAGTTAACACACGAGGGTGTTGACCTGAACAACCTCATCACGAATCATCGGGTGGTGAGTATTGAAACAGCAAGACGACATAGAAACGGAAAACTTGTTGATGTGATCCTTTACGGAATGCCCGTAATATTGGAGAATCAAACGATAGGCATATACGGCGTATACGTCGATATCACAGAAAGGAAACGAGTCGAAGAAGAACTTAAGATCCGGAATGGTGAACTCGATAATTTCGTTTACAAGGTTTCCCATGATCTACGCGCGCCGCTTTCCTCCATACTTGGTTTGGTGAACCTTGCCAAACTGCCGGGAAACACAGACAACCCGATGGATTATATCGACATTATTGGAAGCAAAGTTGAGCACCTGGATCATTTCATCAGCGATGTGCTAAGCCATTCCAAAAACCTGAAAATGGAAATCAGTACCGCCAAGGTAGATTTTGATCGTATTATCGAACAGACATTCAGTGACCTTAATTACCTGGAAGGTACGCTTGATATGCAACGTTCAGTCAAGATAGAAGGTATTGAATTTTTCAGCGATCCATGGCGCATTTCTGAAATCATGCGCAACCTGATATCTAACGCCATTAAGTACAGAAGACTGGAAAATGTCGTGGCAGAAATAAATATCAGGATCACTATTGATCACCTGCGGGCAGAAATCATCTTTTCCGACAACGGCATTGGAATTTCCGAGCAGAGCATGGCTAAGATTTTTGAAATGTTTTACAGGGCTACAGAGCAATCTGATGGATCGGGTATAGGCTTGTACATAGTGAAAAACGCTGTCGAGAAGTTGGGTGGACAGATATATGTGGCAAGCCGTGTTGGTCAGGGAACGAGATTTAATATAATATTGCCAAACCGAATCAACAATGTGATTCATAGTGCCCCTCATATGGAAGTTGAGCAGTGATGATGAAAATGCAAGAAGTTACGACCTCGTCTGAGGCAAGAGAATTCCTGAACTTACCAGTCCGACTCTACAAAAACGAACCCAATTGGATCCGCCCGCTGGATAAGGATATCGAGTTGGTATTCGACAAAGAAAAAAACAAGACGTTCAGGAATGGAGAGTGCACGCGATGGCTATTGATCGATGAGAAAAACGAAACGATTGGCAGGGTTGCGGCATTTGTCGACAAGAAAACTGCCAACAAAGGCAACGATCAGCCTACCGGCGGAATTGGATTTTTTGAATGCATCGACGATCAGCAGGCAGCATTTTTGATTTTTGATCATTGCAAGAAATGGCTGCAGGAACGAGGAATGCAGGCTATGGATGGTCCAGTGAACTTTGGAACACGCGACCGGTGGTGGGGTTTGCTCATTGAAGGTTTTGACAAGCCTCCAAATTATCAGTGCAATTACAATTTCCCTTATTATCAGAAGTTTTTCGACTCATACGGGTTCAAGGTTTACTTCTATCAGCTCACATTTTGTCGCGCAGTCGACGGACCGGTAATGCCGCGGTTGGCTGAAAAAGCTGCAATCACAGCAAAAGATCCGGACTACGATTTCCGGTTTCTGAGTAAAGCAGAAATAGCCATGTTGCCAGAGTACATTCACCAGGTTTACAACAAAGCATGGGCTAAACGCGGAGATAATCCTGAATTGAACCTTCAACAGGCTAAACTACTGGTTAAGCAAATGAAGCCTATTCTTGATCCGCGCTTGTTATACTTCGGATTC
>CAMLER010000663.1 GCA_946478915.1 uncultured Chryseolinea sp. | reverse complement strand
CCATATTTTGGGAACCGCAACGGAGGGCCTATACCCCAATTATCTACGCCGATAATCGCAATTTTTTCGCCGCCTAACTCCAGCATCCTGTTCTCATTCATCAACAACTGATAGCCCATGTGTTGATGGGCAACCTTCATATTATCAAAGTTTTTTTTCTTTTCACCCGGACTGGCCCACTCGCGGTAGTTACCGTAGTCATGGTTGCCTGTCACTGAGAAGACTCCGAAGTCAGCTCTTATTTTGTCGAAAATATTAATATAATCCCTTACCTCGCGAGTTTCCGCATTCACCAGGTCACCGGTAAAGAAGACGACATCGGGCTTTTCACCCATGAGCATTTCGACACCTCCACGAATCGCTGTCTTTCCGAAAAGCGACCCTGCATGGATATCTGAAAGTTGTCCGATCTGAAATCCGTCAAACGCTTTAGGCAAATTGGGAAGATGAATCACCCTTCTCCGAACCTGAAAGTTATGGGCCCCGGAAATAATGCCGAACGAAAGTGGAACCATTGGCAAACTCCAGGAAAAGATGGCGGCACGTGCAAAAAACTCCGACCGCGATATTCTCGCGGGGTTTTCTTCCGGTGGCGTTTCACGAATTCTTTTGAAGTATCGTTTTGTAACATGGAACCCCCGTCGGATGTCATCGGCAACCAAAACCAGAATAAGGAAAAGCTTGGAGAAATACAGAATGCCCAAGAAAATGATGATCCACTGTTTAAGCTTTTCGTCGGGTATGCCAATGGTGTTTATCCAAAACAAAACACCGATTGTAATAGCCGTGAGAGCCCAGTATGAGCCCCGGGTAAGATGTTTCAGAAAAATATGGAAACGGGCAGTTGCAATCCGAACAGCCTGGTAAGCATAAATGTCGATTAGTACGATAAGAACTAATCCCAGCAGGGCGGTTTGTATTCGATATGCTGCTCCATCGCTCATCTTACAAAAATAAGCAATTAGCAGAGCAATAAAGTTCAGGCCCGCTTCAACTCCAGCATTGTAATCTCCGGAGGCATTCCGATTCTGCCCGGATATCCGATGTAGCCAAAACCTCTGTTCACGTACAAATACTGCGATCCCTCCTGATATAGGCCGGCCCATTGCTTATAGGCATACTGGGAGGGGCTCCACTTAAAGCTTCCCAGCTCCACGCCAAATTGAAACCCGTGCGTATGACCCGAAAGCATCAGATCGACATTAGGGTATTGCTGTCTTACCTGGGCATCCCAATGACTGGGATCGTGAGATAATAACAACTTAACAGCGGCTTCGTCTGATCCCTTATAGGCCTGATCAAGCTTGCCATACTTTGTAAAGCCACGACCTCCCCAATTCTCGACCCCCAGAATCGCGACCTTTTCTCCGTTTTGCTCTAAAATGTGGTTCCTGTTCATCAATAAATCGAATCCGAGCAGCCGATGTGCTTCGATAAGGTCACTAAAGTTTCTTCTTTTCGCCTCCGCGCTAGGCCATCGATGATAGTCGCCATAATCATGATTGCCTGTGACCGAATAAACCCCCAACGGTGCTTTCAGTTTGTTGAAAACGTCAATGTATTCTTTTACCTCTATTGCTTCATTATTCACAAGGTCGCCCGTGAAGAAAATGAGATCGGGCTTCTCGTTCAACACCATTTCAACACCTCCGCGTACAGCACGTTTGTTGAAAAAGCTGCCAGAATGTATATCTGAAAGCTGTGCGATCGTGATTCCATCAAATGATTTTGGCAAGTTTGGAAGTTTAACCACCTGTCGCCTTATCCGATAGTCGTGCGCACCTGAAATTATTCCATACGTCATTGCCCCAAAAGGAACTGCCGCAGCAATAAGGGCTGTCCTTGATAGAAACTCAGAACGTGTAATTCCCTCCCCCGGAAGCTTTTCCACAGAGCCAGAACCATCCTGAAAAAATTGTGCTACCCATTTGACCCCGCGCGTGATGTCATCGATGAAAAGAACAACCACGGAGAACATTTTCGAAAAATATACGGCAACTAACCCGGTCAAAATCCAATTTCTGAAACCTGGGCTGTATTTATAGGGATCACCAAACGTCCACCAGAGCAATGCCAAAATTGAAAGTGCTGTAGGTACCCAGAAGCCGTAATGAAAAAAATTCTTCAAGGGGTCTGACCAGCTTTTTGAGATAGTAACAACTGCCTGGAACACGTAGTAGTCGATGACCAGAAACAACGTTACAAATATGATCAATGTCATAATTCTTGGTTTCATAAAAAGAAAAGTCGCCTTTATTACAAGACGACTTTGTTTTGATTTTATTGGACGGATGTTATCCGTTATTCGTTGATGGGCTGATCACGCCGTGGCTATGTTACCATCGGTGCTGATAACTTCCCTGCGCTTGCGGCCAAATATGCGTTCCTTCAATTTCACGGATAACAGATACAGTACAGGAACAAGGATCAACGTAATTACAGTTCCAAATAACAACCCGAAAATCATGGTCCACGAAAGCGGTCCCCAGAATGCTACGTTATCGCCACCGAAATACAGGTGAGGATCCAATTCGGAAAACAATGTAACGAAGTCCATATTTAATCCAACTGCGAGCGGTATCAGACCGATAGAAGCAGCAATTGTGGTTAGCATAACCGGAGTCATACGCGTTTTTGCTGCCTCTGCGATAGCCTCGCGCAAAGAGACGCCCTGGGAAACTAACAAATCGGTAAACTCCACCAGCAAAATTCCATTCCTTACCACTAATCCGGCCAAGGCCATAATGCCTACGCCAGTCATGACAATAGAAATCTCCATTTTGAAAAGTGAGAACCCGATCAGAACACCGATGATACTGAACAGGATTTCAAGCAAGATTATCACTGGCTTGCTTACGGAATTGAACTGGGTAACAAGTATCATAAAGATCAAACCAAACGCTAGCATGAAGGCAAGACCAAGGAAAGCCGACGTTTCGGCTTGCTCTTCCTGGGCGCCGGTCATGTCGATCGTCACGCCATCCGGAACATTAAAGGATTCCATCCGCGATTTGATGTCGGCTACAACCTCGTT
>CAMLER010000662.1 GCA_946478915.1 uncultured Chryseolinea sp. | reverse complement strand
GCGGCCATGCTGGCAAATACCAAAAAATATGGACTGGAAAATGAAGAGGTATCTGTGGATATTCCGCGCAAGTTGACCACTTCATTTCGTGGCAAAGTGACCACCAAAAGTTAACTGGTAAATTGTGGTTTCCTGAGTATCGAGTTTTCGGTTGATGATGGCCGTGGTTTTAATTTTCGTTTTCTGTTAATTCTTCCGTTAATATAGTTTTTTTCTTCCTCATCGATTCACCCTTCAATTCCAGGCGGTGGGCATCATGGATGATACGGTCCAGGATTGCATCGGCTATCGTTTTTTCGCCAATTACCTCGTGCCAGTTTATAACGGGCACCTGCGAAGTGAAAATGGTTGATCGTTTGCCATGTCTGTCTTCTATTATTTCCATAAGGAAGGTTCTGCTCTGTTGATCCAGTGGTTGTATTCCAAAGTCGTCGACAATAAGCAGTTCCTGCTTTTCCATTTTGGTGATCTCTTTTAAGTATGTTCCGTCCGCTTTACTCATTTTAAGCCGGGCAAAGAGCTTTGAAGTATGTTCGTACATCACTTTATACCCTAATGAACAAGCTTGATGACCCAGCGCGGAAGCAATATAACTTTTGCCAATACCTGTGCTTCCGGTGATGAGTATGTTTTCTCTTTTATCAATAAAACCACAGTCGGCCAATCGCAGGATATAATTCTTGTTCAGGTCTCTGGAAGTATCGAAGTTGATTTGCTCGACGGCAGCCTTATAGCGGAAACGTGCATTCTTTACATTCCGGTTAAGTTTTCGATTGTATCGATCATCCCACTCGGAATCGATCAACATAGATACTAGCTCATCGCCAGTCCACTTATCTACCTTGCCTGATTCCAGGCTGGTACGAAAAGCACGTACCATGCCATGCAGTTTCATTGTTCTCATTTTTTCGATAGTCTGTTCATTCATTTTGTTTTGATTTTAAGGTTTAACATGTTTCACTTGTAATAATTCTTTCCTCGTATGTTGTCATGATCGGGCATCGTCAATTGCCGCTCTTCTTCCAGGTCAAACAGGTCTAGTCCTCTGTGAAGAATGTCTTCAATAGCCCGGTAGTGATACAGTCCGTAGGCATGAGCACGTTGACAAGCCTTTATCAATCGCTGGTGGCCAACGCGTTTGCCAAACGATAGTATTCCCTGACAGGATTTATAGGCTTGTTCCGGATGAGGCTTCTTATTAAGAACCTGGGCGATATAGTACTCCACTTCTTTACTGATACTACGAGCTTGCCCTAAAAAGTAATCTGGGTTCCATTCAGCCAATACCTGATGTTGAGTGGCCATGTGCGAGGGATCAGTAGTATAGTTATGGGCGCTACGCACGCGCTCATGTTCAGCAATGCGCTCATACTTATAAAAAAATTCTACTCTTGATTTACTGTACAATACCCGTACTTTCTTGCTGATATAACCATAGGGTACACTATAGTAATGTTTATCTACGCTTAAGCACACATGACCATTCTTCATCACGGTGGCTACCGATGAACTGCGAAGTTCAAAACGTTTTTCAGGTAAGGGCTGTAATGTACTGCGCTCCATCTCATCGAACTGTTCTTGCCGAGAGTAATTGCGCCCTTTAAAGGAAGTCCGGTTATGGGCATCCAGCAGGATTCTAATTTGCGTATTGAGTTCTTCAAGTGAAGTACAAAGTTTGTCTGGCAGGGAGGCGAAAATGCGCATGTAGGTGATTTTTACAGCACCTTCTACCAAAGCTTTGTCTTTAGGTTTGTATGCGCGCGCAGGAAGAACAGCCATGCCATAATAATCAGCAAAAGCTTCAAAGTTCTCATTGAGTTTAGGTTCATACCGGTGGCTTCTAATCACCGCTGATTTGAGATTATCAGGAACAATTGCATTGGGCGCACCTCCAAAATATTGCAGTGCATTTTCGCAACAGCTTATAAAATCTTCGACACGCTGGCTCTCAATTGCTTCGACATAAGTGAGCTGGCTGGCACCCAGAATAGCTACAAATACTTCCATCGTTTTAACTTCACCACTATGAGCATCAACCACTTGAAGCTTCTCTCCGGTATAGTCAACAAACATCTTATCTCCTGCCTTGTGAGCCATGTGCATACTGGGATGTACGCGCTTTTTCCAAAGGTTATAATGCCTGTAAAAAGCAGTCATTTTAAAACCTTCTGGATATTGACCTTGGTACACTTCCCACAAGCGAAGCAGGGTCACACCACGTTGGCGTAACCGCTTCTCGTGAAGCTTTAAAAAATCGTGAAAGGGAGCCAGACGGTCGTCTACAACGAGCTCAGGTTCCTTACAAAAAAGTTCATCGAGATCTTTATCCGATAGCTGGTTAACTTGCTCCCAGGTAGTTTTCAATCCCACAAATACCCGGATATATTTCTTTACGGTATTACGGGATAGGCCGGTGGTTGTGCTGATTTGAAGTTTGTTCTGCCCCTGGCAGTGAAGCTTTAATACGTGTCTGAGTTTACTCATAAGGATCGGGTTATTGGCCATTAGTTGGTTTGATTAAAAAAGGCACAAGTAGCTCTTATTCAATCAACCCTCAGTCAACCGATCTCAATACTTTTAGACTCAATTTTTGGTGGTCAGTTTGCCGCGAAAAACGGTGGTCACTTTATCGCGAAATCAGGTGGTCACTTTCAAACGAAAATTAGTGGTCACTTTACGCGAAATCTCCAATAAGGATTAATGACCAATGGAGATTAATATTCAAATGGGACAAGGGTAACGCATCTGAAGTTGAGCTAACTGATTACCACTAAAAACCCATAAGGAGATGAAGAAATTGAGAAATATACATCCAGGAGAAATTCTTCAAGAGGAGTTTTTGATTCCTTTAGGGGTGAGTGCTTATAAATTGTCAAAAGTCATTGGAATACCACAAACAAGGGTTTCAGAAATTCTAAAAGGGAATAGAAGGGTGACGGCCAACACTGCGCTACGGCTTTCAAAGTATTTTGGTAATTCGGCGAAGTTTTGGTTGGGGCTTCAAGCCGATTTCGACATTGAGAAAGAGGAACAGATGAAAT
>CAMLER010000661.1 GCA_946478915.1 uncultured Chryseolinea sp. | reverse complement strand
AAGAGAAAAGGTAATGAAGTGTTTTGGTGGGATTGAGGATTTAGGAGGGTGCACATGTTCCCGGAACTGCCCGTAAGCTTTAGCACTCGTCGGGATTAGCACCAGTTGATAAACTTCGACAATTTCCGGGAAACGTCACTTCGCCCTCTTCGCCTTTGCTTCGCCAATCAGTTGCAGGTCGACATTCTGTTTCGATATGTATCGATAGTTTCCTTTTCCGAAGCCAGCGATCCTTTCAAGGGCTTTCGACGACCCGGCACCTTTGCCAAAATTGAATACTGACAAAAAGATGTCCTCGTTTGAAAATCTTTCGATCAAACTGCGCGAATCATCGTTAAGACCGAATTCACCATCGGTTGCAAGAATTATCCTGTTATTGCCACCGCGGATATAATTTTCGTCTGCAATTTTGTAGGCCAGCTTGACACCCGCATTTCCATCCGTTTTTCCGGACGAGGTAAGATTGTTGATCGCATTCCGGATCTTATTTTCCTCCTTAAAAGATGTTGCCTCAAGCAGTACCTTCGGCTTTCCAGAAAATGTGATGATCGACACCTTATCTTCCCGCCGCATCATCGATAGTAAATCAAGTACTGATTTTTTCAACAACGGAAGTTTTTCAGGGGAATTCATCGAACCCGATACGTCCAACAATAAGATCATATTGTTGATCGCGTACCCCTCCATCGACCGAAGATTTTCACCAGGCTGAGCAATGTATACAGTGTCCCGCCTTTCAATATAAACGGTATCATGAACGACTTTTGTTTTCTCCACAATCTTTGTCTTCTCAACGATGCGAACTTCCGGCTCGACCGGTTGCTGCGCCTGATTGACGGATATCGGCGCCGTTTTGCTTTCGGCCACTCTATTGTCAGCAGCCACCGTCTTTTCTGCTGTCGCTTGCTTATCTGAAACAGGTGGGCTATCAACAGCTGGAGGATCCGGTTTACGCTCGGACGCAACTGGCTTTTCTGATTTATCGTCTGGATACTGGACAAAAAATAATTCGGGCTGTTTTACGGTGGGCAATAACAAAACGTCTTTTGACAATGAACAAAACTTGTTGTAGTCATCAACAATGTCATTATAATGATAAACGACAGAATAATAAGGATGCTGATAACGCGATGCATTGGAAGGTTTTATTTTCTTTAAGGCCTCACTCAACGATTTGGACGTAGCCGGCAAATCTTCATAAGGAGTATAGGGACAAAGTCCATTATTTCGTCCGATCTTTTCAATGCCTTTCATGTTGTCGTACTCTTTTGCAATCACCTCACGGAGGTTCCCGTCGATCTTTTCTGTTGAAATGACTATACCGGGATCGCTCTTGTAGAACTTCCTGGCCTGGAATACAGCGTCATGATCAAGATCAGTAAGTGTTTGCAGCGCCTTACCTGAAACGTACCACGAGTTCGTTGGACTTGAGGGCGCATAGGAATCATAAACCTTACGGACATCTTCGTAAAGCATTTCTTTTCTTTCATCCCATATGTCAAATAAGACCTTTTGACGTTCTAAGATCTCATATACTTTTTTCAGACGGTCCCGCTCATACAGCCGGTCCCTGGTCTGAATTTCCAGCGTTGCGCTGAGATCATCCATTTCTTTCAAAATATTGAGAATAACCTCAGCCTGACCATTTAACGACTTGGCTACTGGCGGAGCCAGCACTTTACTATCAGCAATAACCTTTTGAAACTGAGATAAGGGAATCTGAAAATCCTTGTAGTTGAAGGACATCCCTGCTCTTCTATCATAATTGTCAACGGTTTTGTAGTAAGATGCTGTAGAGTTAAAGCTGCCAAGTATCCCCTGAAGTCTTCTAGTCTGGCTCCAGGTATCATTGATATATTCAATATAGTTAGTAAGTGCCTGAAATACCGGTTTGGGTATTGGCGTCTTAACAGGTTGCAGTGCAAATTTAGATCTCGGAATATCTTGAAACTCCCTGGTCGAGACCTCGACAACATCTGTCTTCGACCTTATGTCAAATGCGGGCACAAAGTTTATCAGCTTTAGGCCATGGTAGTTGTTCTGGGAAGCATACTGAAGGAACGTGTTGTAATCCGAGACCAAAGTTCCGTTCACATAATTGATTAAATTGAGATAAACATCGTTGCTGTGCTTGTCTGACTTTTTTGCTTCGAAGTTGAATTCATCCAGGCCCGTCCGTTTGGCGCTGAGCACCGAGCCCAACGAGCTTTGAAAGCTGGTCCACATGCTGGATGCCGGATATTGCAGCACCGGTTTGAAATTCTGAAATGCTTTTAACTGCGTGTCGGTATCCTGGATGCTTTTCTGAAGTGTTTCAGTAGCCCACCCGGTATATGCATTCTCGTTAAGGTTAAAATTCCATGAATTAAGAAATGATTGCTCACTGGTAACCTGGTTTCTCATCATTGCATCAGCCTTGTGATAGGCATTCTCCGGTGCGGATGCATTCAACTTCTTATAAGCAGCTTCCAATTCAACCTGCAGCAGGCTTTGTTTCTTTCGATAGTCGGCAACATGCAGTTGCAATTCATTGATCAACAGCTTTGCCTTTTCAAAATTGTCTTGCTTGTAATCCTCAAGTTTATGGTATGTATCCAGTGACTTACACGTCCCGTCGATCTTTTCAGCCGCGGCTCTCAGCTCCCGAAGCTTGATGTTCAAAGCTGTGGACATCGTAGTGTTCAACCCTTTGGACTGGGCAATCGCTGTATTCAAATAATAATCATCCAATTGAACAGGACAGGTATAACGCGGACTACCCCAGGAGCTTTTCGCGTGAATGGTGGGGTAGTAAGCAATGATGCTTTTGACTACAGCGGTTACTTCACCCGCCGATTGATTTGCGTAGTCTGCATAGCTGTTCAAAGCCTTTTGTTGAACAGCGGATACTTGGCCGAATGAAATAATTGAGCTTTGAACGACAAGGAATAAGACGATTAATCGCATAGGGAAAGTATGGAGCAAAACAAAAATAACGAAAAGGGATGAAACTCGTCGGAGTAACACTCGCTTGATTATATGTATTAGGTAATCGGATCAGGTAATCTGGTGGGCC
>CAMLER010000660.1 GCA_946478915.1 uncultured Chryseolinea sp. | reverse complement strand
GAACTCTTCACACCAGAATGCCGAACTCCGGTGCAGATGAAGATGGCGAATGCGTTTTGCATGTATTTGGAGATGGCCAACAAGGCAACAGTAATATTATGATTGAATACCCTAAATCACTATAGCGTATCCGCCCGACCAAGCACATCTTGCCTGATCCATGCTGATTGTCGTGCTTTGGCCGGATGAAAGATAAAGCAATCAATTGGCAACAACACATCCATCGACAAGCAAAATCCTCGCTCACGATTCGCACCTACTGTGATCGGCATTGCCTGTCTCCTGGCATGTTTTACTACTGGAAAAGAAAACACTCTGCCTCTGCTGAGCAAGTATCCTTTCATGAAGTGGAAGTATCATCACCTGCGCAACTTCTTCCAGTAATTGAGGTCCACTTCGGCTCAGGAAAGCTGATCCGCATTGAGGGTCACGTACCCTCTGCGTTTCTTCGCGAGCTCATTCAATGTTAGGTTTCCACTCAGCCCAGCGGTATTTTATTTGCACCACACCTGTCGATATGCGTAAAGGCATTGATGGACTTTGTGGCGTGGTGCGGCATGTGCTGGAGGACAATCCCATGAGCGGATACGTTTTCATTTTTTTCAACAAGGATCGCGACAAAGTAAAGCTTCTGGTGTGGGATGCTGACGGGTACGTGATGTATCACAAGCGACTGGAGCGTGGCACTTTTGAAGTAATCCGGAGTGATAGCATCAAGATGAAGCAAACGATCCGATATGATCATTTGGTGATGTTGCTTAGCGGGATATCTATACGTGATGCTGTGCAACGTAAAAGATACAGTCCGTTATCCACGATTTCGGCATAGGCATGTTAGGAAAAATAGTCGTCATCATTCGATTATTTCGTCATGTGATCTGGTAACTTTGCCACATGGATTTCAATGCAATTCTGGCGGCTAAAGACGAAAGAATTGCACAACTTGAGAAGAACCAGGTTTTATTAGAACAGGAACTTCAGCAATTAAAGAAACTCATTTTTGGAAGTCAACGTGAACGTTTTATTTCCGAAACAAACTCCAATCAACTTTCCCTTTTTGGATCCGAAGAATCAATTTTGGAATCTGATTCCATCGCTGAAAAGCAACACATCGAATACGATCGCAAGGCACCAAAGAAACATCCTGGTCGCACAGCACTCCCTGAGCACTTACCTGTAGAGGAAGTTGTCATCGAGCCCGAGGAGGACACCTCTGGTATGAAACGTATCGGCGAGGAGATTACCGAAACACTTGAATACACACCGGCCAGTCTGATAAAGAAAAGAACGATACGTCCTAAATATGCGAAGCCGGATGGCGAAGGTGTGGTGATCGGAAAGTTGCCATCGCGCCCCATACCTAAATGTATCGCAGAAGCAAGTTTATTGTCGCATATCAGCGTGACCAAGTTTATCGACCATTTACCGTTCTACCGACAGATCCAGCGCTTTAAACGCGAATATCAATGGGAGGTGAGTGACAGCACGATCAATGATTGGTTTGTAGCGACGTGCACCTTGTTACAACCTTTGTACGAAACCTTGCAACGAAAAGTTTTATCTGGTGGATACTTACAGGTGGATGAATCACCGATCAAAGTACTGGATCAGGACAAACCCGGCAGCACACATCAGGGATATCAGTGGGTGTATTATGCACCCCAATCAAAACTTGTATTCTTCAATTATCGAAAAGGCCGTGGACAACATGGCCCCAAGGAAATATTGAAGGAGTATCAAGGCATTCTGCAAACCGATGGCTGGCAGGTATATGATAAGTTCGCTGATGTTCCGGGGATCGCCTTAGTCGGTTGCCTGGCGCATGTCCGCAGGAAGTTCCACGAAGCAAAGGACTCACACAAAACCAAGAGCGAGCAGGCACTCACCTTGATTCAGCAGATCTATACTACAGACAGAGATCAAAAGATGCTTTCGTCAGCAGAAAGAAAAAAGTATCGCGAAGAAAAGATGCGACCATTGTTTGATGAGTTAAGAGACTGGATCGACACCGAACTCCAATCCGCTACTGAACCCAAAAGCCCACTAGGCAAAGCCCTTAGTTATGCGAACCAACAATGGCATAAGCTAGTCCGAATCCTGGACAATGAAAACACAGAACTAGACAACAACCTGATCGAAAACAAAATCCGGCCACTAGCACTGGGAAGAAAGAATTATCTCTTTGCGGGATCACACGATGCGGCCCAGCGCATTGCGATGATGTATAGCTTTTTTGGATCGTGCAAAGCTCATGATATTAATCCTTACGAGTGGCTCAAGTTCACGCTCGAGCAGATTCCGGATACGAAACTAACTGAATTGGATACCTTATTGCCAGGTTATGAGTGTAGTTAGACGGAGGGATACGGCAAAGCCGACAAACCACCTTATACGATGGCTGGCAAAAGAGTATATACCCACTTCAGTATAGATACTGATAAACGTTTCACACTTGCTGCTAAAATCCAAGCGAAGTATCTTCTAACTTATGATGACACCTGAAATTCGCGAGATATGCTCAAAATATAAATTGAGATTTAAATTGATTCCAATGAGGACCACTTTGCATTATGAAAAATTCGAAATTCTTATTTCGGATAATTTTAATTGATTAAGTTGAGGGAAAATATTAAACTCATAAGTATTACCGCTTTCCTTTTCTCCAAATGATCTCAATTGTTGGAGGAAATGAAGGACTTGGTACTTTGGCATTTGAAGCAGAAGCCGAATAATCTATTTGTTTCCATTTAAGACGACTTACTACTTGTGAAAACATTTTCTCATTCTGATTGACTTCAGTTTTGAACTTGTAGAAAACAGATTCAAAATCTAACCTCATCTGAAGAGTGTTTACAAATAGAATGCCGGATGTTTTAATTTTCGACAAATGCTTTAATGAGTTAGCATGTTCATGAGACATTAATGATTCTACATTCATTGCTCTATGCATTAGATCATTTCGAAGATCCACAAGATCTACTTTTGATTTAGAATATTGATCGCCCATATAATCAAAGAAACCTTTCAACCGATCTGTAACCTTAGACCTTTCTTTCG
>CAMLER010000659.1 GCA_946478915.1 uncultured Chryseolinea sp. | reverse complement strand
AGATTGTCTAACACTTAGACACAGACCTCACCAACGCCTTTATGAGCGGAAGTAACGATTAGGTAACCACAAAAAAGTTTTCTACTTCCTACTATAATTCGGCGCCTCGCTGGTTATCGTAATATCGTGAGGATGGCCTTCGATAACTCCGGCCGATGTGATTTTTACAAATTTAGCTTTCTTTAGATCTTCTATCGTTTTCGAACCGCAGTAACCCATTCCGGCCTTTAGCCCTCCCGTGAGCTGATACAAAACTTCTGAAACGAGCCCTTTAAATGGCACACGACCCATGATCCCTTCCGGGACTAATTTCTTAACGTCGTCTTCAACGTCCTGGAAATATCGGTCCTTGGACCCATCTTCCATGGCTTCCAGCGATCCCATACCTCGATACGTTTTGAATTTTCTTCCTTCGTAGATGATCATCTCTCCGGGCGCTTCTTCTGTTCCGGCTAGCAGAGAGCCTATCATAACGGTATCGGCACCCGCAGCAATTGCTTTCACAATATCGCCCGAAAACCGGATACCGCCATCTGCGATAATGCATACGTCCGAATCCTTTAACGCGGTTGATGCTTCATACACCGCAGAAAGCTGCGGCATTCCAATTCCCGCAACAACGCGTGTCGTACATATGCTGCCCGGCCCAACGCCAACTTTAACAGCGCTCACGCCAGTCTTAGCCAGCGCCTTCGCTGCTTCTCCAGTCGCAATATTTCCAACGATTAGATCCAGTTCGGGATATTTTTTCTTTACACGTTTTGCTGCGTCGATCACACCTTTCGAATGGCCGTGAGCTGTATCAATACTAATAACATCCACTCCTGCAGCCTTTAACGCCTCAATCCGCTCAAGTATATCGGGTGTAACGCCTACCGCAGCGCCTACACGCAAACGGCCAAATTCGTCCTGGCAGGCAGTGGGTTTGTTTCTTTTCTTCTGGATGTCTTTAAAAGTGATCAGTCCAACGAGTTTTCCTTTCTTATTGACAATAGGCAATTTTTCAATTTTGTATTTCTTCAGCATGTTCTCCGCTTTATCAAGCGTAATCCCCTCAGGAGCTGTCACCAGATTATCTTTCGTCATGATCTTTTCGACCGGAACGCTCATGTCACGCTGAAACCTCATATCCCTGTTGGTAATAATACCAGCAAGCCTGCCGTCGTGCCCTATAATCGGAATACCACCGATCTTATATTCGTGCATTATATCATCGGCGTGCTGAACAGTTGCATCCACTCCCAACGTAATAGGATCGATGATCAACCCGCTTTGCGATCGCTTCACCTTGCGCACATGCTCAGCCTGCAGACTGATCTTCATGTTTTTGTGAATAAAGCCCAACCCTCCTTCCATAGCAATGCCGATTGCCAGTTCGGACTCGGTAACTGTATCCATGGCAGCAGAAACGATAGGTATATTAAGCTTTATATTCTGTGTGAGCTGACTTGATGTGTCGGTTTCCCGTGGAAGGACTTCAGAATAAGCAGGAACGAGAAGCACATCGTCATAAGTAAGCGCTTCGAACAGGAATTTGGAATTATTGAGGGGCATGGCAAATAATTTACGATTCATTATTTGCCGGGCAAAAATAGGTTTTTAATTCCAATTACCAATGGTATAAGTTTAAAGTTCAAGGTTTAAAGTTCAAAGTTCGCTCGAGGTTGATGCGCACGCTATCGAGAGGTCCTTTATACCCGATACCCTATCACCACCGTATTCCCATTTTCCAAACCCTATCGGCCATGACGAAAAATGATTAACTTTTAACAATTAACTATTCCACCTACTTTTGTTCCACCAAACCAACCACATTCCTATCGATGAATAAACTTTACCTTTCTTTTATTTTCCTCGTATGTGTTCTTCCAACGATTGCACAAGTTCAAACGGGCAAGGCGTCATTTTATGCTGATAAGTTTGAAGGTGTTTTTACTGCAAGTGGCGAACGATATCGCCATAACAAACTGACGGGCGCGCACAAAACATTACCATTCGGTACAAAGGTCCGTGTCACTAACACAGAAAATGATTTGTCTGTAGAAGTAGTTATTAATGACCGCGGCCCGTACGTTGAAGGCAGGATCATTGACTTATCAAAATCGGCTGCTGAAAAACTGGGATTTGTGAACAAGGGGCTCGCAGATGTAAAGCTGGAAGTTGTCGATCCTGGCGATGGAAAGGTAAAGGAACAGCCGATGCGAACCATAGACCAGGTAACTGTGGATGAAAAGGAATTCTACGATTTTGAGATCTCGCGATTAAATCCAAGGGGATTCGGTGTCCAGATTGGAACCTACATGGAGTTAGTCAACCTGATGAGGCTCGCTGACAATCTGAAAAATTCTTATCAGAAGCAGGTAACAGTACAGGTTAAAATCATCAATGGCGTGAAATATTATGGGCTAATCCTTGGACAGTTTTCGTCGAGGGGAAAAGCAGAGACATTCCGCGAAGAGCTTCGCAACAAATTCCCCGACGTGTTCATCGTGGAATATGATCGACTGTAACCGATCGTCCTCATAAGACGTTAGCATCAGCCGAATTGTAACGCATCGGACTCCAACTACTGCATGGAAATATTTGGATACGTACTTTCGGTTGGTATTGGAATCATCTTAGGCTTGCTGGGCGGCGGAGGATCGATCCTTTCCATACCTATCCTTGTCTATTTTTTCCACCTGGATGCCATTGTTGCCTCCGCTTATTCATTGTTTATCGTCGGTGTTACGAGTCTCGTCGGCGCCATCCCGAAATACAAGGATCAGTTAGTTAGCATGCGCGCAGGTTTGCTGTTCGGGCTGCCATCTGTAATATGCACTTTTGGCACGCGTAAATGGGTTATTCCGGCAATTCCTGATGTTCTATTACAAACCGAGTCTTTCGTTTTGACAAAACGACTTTTGGTTCTGGGCACATTCGCACTATTGATGATCATCGCATCCCTCTCGATGATCACCGGTCGGCGAGAACAGATCTACGCTGAACACACTTCGCGGACGTTTCTTACTATCGTCGAAGGATGTCTCATCGGGTTCTTAACGGGGCTGGTAGGCGCAGGAGG
>CAMLER010000658.1 GCA_946478915.1 uncultured Chryseolinea sp. | reverse complement strand
TTCAGCGCCCAGGCACCTTAACGAACTACTCTTCCGAACGGTTCTACACGTACTGAAATTTCCTGCTTCTCATGAGGTAGAGATAACAATGCCTGTGTAACTTACCCATTCCATGACATTAGACTTTAATCCCGACGGCAAACTGACGCTAAATCGTTTCAGTAAATTAGGAGCATGGTATATTTCTGCACTTAGCATAATCGTCATCATAGCGATTATTGGGCAAATCCTCATTCAAAATCACCTTCAGGATCAATTGAACGATTCACGCGTCGTTAATCTTGCAGGATCACAACGTTATAAGAGCCAATGGATAGTAAAAACGGTTTTGATGCTCTATGCAGACATTGAACATGGCTCCACCGCGGAAAAAACAAATGAATTAAAGGAACAGCTTGCACAATGGAGAACTGCGCATTACGGATTGCAAAATGGAAGTAATGAGTTAGATCTCCCTGGCTCCAACAGCGAAGCTGTATCCATAATGTTCAAGGAGATCGAACCTTATTTTGTGCGTGTGTATGAAAGCGCCAACCACATCATCGAGTACAAAAAAGGAAGTCTTTCCGACACTATAGCGCTTAGAAAAACTATTGACCAATTAATGAAGGACGAAAAAGTCTTTCTCAAGAAAATGGATGACATTGTTTTTCAATTCGATAAGGAGGCCAGAGATAAAGTTGCCACGCTAAGCCGGCTGGAATACATCTTGCTCTCCGTTTCAATACTTGTAATTGCGCTTGAAGTTTTCTTTGTTTTCAGGCCTACTACCATGCAAGTAAATAAAACAGTCAATCAATTGATCACGTCGGAAAAGAATGCAAAACAACTCAGCAAAGAAATTGGCGCACTCTACACGTCGCTGGAAAAATCATATGAGCAAATTTCCAATATCAATCTACCCGTCGAAAATCCCCGATTACTTGCCAAGGCTGACCATGGCGGCAACATAACTTTAGCAACAGACCTTCTGGAAGAAATTTTGTGCGCTGAAGTAGCGGAAGTCGGAACTCCCCTTTCAGACGTGTTTGTCGGAATGGAAAACGCTCACGATTGGATGGATGATGTGGTCGACACGGTTTCCGAAGGCAATCTTTGGCAGGGAGAAGTATACTTCCGCAACGCAAAGAATGGCGAATGCTGGTTAGATCTTACCATAACGCCCGTATATAATGAGCAACAGGAAATCGAAGAGTTGCTGGTCCTTGGTAGCGATTTGACCACGCGCAAGCTGGCAGAAAAAAATATGAATGTGAAAAGTCGGGCAGAGATTGAAAAGAAAATCAATCAACAAAAGTTCCGATCCGTACTGATTCTTGAAGGCCAGGAAGAAGAACGGAAGCGCATCGCGATGGATATTCATGATGGAATCGGTCAAATGCTAACGTCGCTTAAGTTTCAGATCGAATCGATTAATCTCAAGGAGGCCGCGAAAGCAGAAAGCAAAATTTCTGAAATTGACCAGCTGATCAAACAGATTATAAAGGAGGTAAGGAAAGTTACTTTTAACCTGAAGCCTACCGTCTTGGGAGACTACGGGTTACAGGCAGCTTTGAATGTTTTTATCCAGGAAATTGGAAAACTTATCGATATTAAATTAATTTATAAGACCGAGGGTGAACTTTACAGGCTGCCTCAAAAAATTGAAAACAATATTTTCAGGATAATTCAGGAAGCGATTAATAACGCGATAAAGTATTCTGAAACCGACGTTGTTGAGATATTTTTGCGCCAGACTGACAATGACCTGACCATAGTTGTTAAAGATGCCGGGAAAGGGTTCGATCCGAAAATCGTGGAAGCCCGAAGCGTCAACATCGAGTCTGGTCGTGGATTTTTCAATATGTACGAACGGACCGAATATGTAAATGGTAGGCTTGAAATAGTGTCAGATCCAGGAAAGGGCACCACGGTCACCCTAAGCGTACCGGTAAAAAACGCGGTACTGGCGGATTAGCAAACAAGTATACGTCAAACCATTATGGAAAAAATAAGTGTGGTCTTAGCAGACGACCATGTGCTGGTGCGAAAGGGGATTAAGGCAATGCTGGAATCAGATACAGATATTGACGTAGTAGGTGAGGCAAGCAATGGATCCGAAGCGCTCGAAGTAGCAGCAGCTTTGAAACCCAACATTTTGATATTAGACATCAGAATGCCTGAAATGACTGGTCTTGAGGCAGCAGCCAAGCTAGATTCTTATGCTCCTTCGACGAAAGCTGTTATCCTGTCCATGCATGACTCGGAAGAATATGTTCTCCAGGCGCTCGACTCAGGTGCATATGGTTACCTATTGAAAGACACCGATAAAAATGAATTTGTCAAAGCATTGAAACAAATAAATTCCGGCAATAAATATTTTAGCGGTGCGGTCTCTAACGTCTTGGCAAATCGATTGCTCAAGACCAAGATTCAAGCCCGTCAAACGCCCGTGGAAGATGCCTACGGTCTTACCCGTCGAGAAAAAGAAATTCTGAGAATGGTTATCGACGGTCAACACAACAAACAAATTTCCGAGTCGTTCGGCAAAAGCGTTCGCACCATCGAAACACATCGATTCAACATCATGAAAAAGTTGGGTGTTAACAATGCCATTGATATGGTGAATAAGGCAGTTAAGGAGAGTCTTGTTTAGCCGTTATCCGTTATCCGTTATTCGTTATTCGTTATTCGTTCATTGGGTCCTCCATTGTTCCATTCGCATAATTCACCTACCAAAACCTGCCACTGACCTACGGTCACACCCCTGCCCGCCTTTTAGCTGTGTCCGGAACGGAAGATTTCCACGTTATTCACATAAAAAAGCAGTCAAATGGAACTTCAAACAAAAAATAATCGCAATGAACCGTCTGATTACGATAACCGACGAAATCGAGGACGTGCAATTGCGGGGCTAATTGTTGTGATCGCCGGCACAATTCTTCTGGCCAGGCAGATGGGTGTAGACATGCCATACTGGATTTTTACGTGGCCCATGCTTCTAATCGCCATAGGACTTTACATTGGCTTCCGACACAACTTTCGCAATCCCGGCTGGATGATACCCACAGGCATAGGGTTAGTTTTTCT
>CAMLER010000657.1 GCA_946478915.1 uncultured Chryseolinea sp. | reverse complement strand
ATGTAGTGAAACAGCACTCATTATTAACAATGGGATGGTGTATCGATTGTCACCGGACAACCGATGTAAATGCCCGGGGAAATGCTTACTACGATAAATTGATCGAATTCCACCAAAAGAAAGTGCCATTGAAGGTTGAAGAAATCGGTGGGTTGGAATGTTCAAAGTGCCATTACTAATTAGAGAAATTAATTCGGATACGAAATACGGATAACCGCATACGGACAAAAATGGAAGAGTCTAAAAAAGTATACTGGAAAGGCATCGAACAATTGGCGAATAGCCAGGAGTTCGTAAAGCATGCAACTCATGAATTTGCTCAGCCTGGTCCGGAGGAAGATTTAGGACATTCGCGAAGAGATTTCTTAAAAATGATGGGCTTCGGAATGTCAGCAGTCGCATTAGCTGCTTGTGAAGCTCCAGTCAGGAAATCCATTCCGTATGTGAACAAACCAATGGATACGGTTCCCAGCATACCTGACTATTTTGCTTCAACATACACTAACGGCGGCGAATATTGCAGTATCCTGGTGAAGACACGCGAAGGCCGTCCTATTAAAATAGAAGGGAATGCGCTTTCAAAAGTAACAAGTGGAGGCACTAACGCACAGGTCGAAGCATCGGTCCTTTCCTTATATGATAATGCACGTTTGCGGGGACCAAAGTCGGGTACCAAGAGAATTGAATGGGCGGATCTTGACAGCCAGATAATCGCAAAACTGAATGAGATCTCTGCTGCCGGCGGTCAAATACGAATCGTTAGCAATACCATTCTGAGCCCGAGTACGCTGGCAACGATAGAGCGGTTCAGAGCAAAATATCCTTCCGCGCAGCTGGTACAATATGACCAGGTTTCTGCTTATGGAATGTTAAAGGCGAATGAAGAATCCTTCGGAACAGCCTTCATACCTTCCTACGATTTCAGCAAAGCGAATGTGATTGTTGCTGTTGGCGCCGATTTCCTCGGAAGCTGGCTCTCATCCACAATAGAATTTACACAGCAATACGCTCGTACACGAGAATTAACGGACGAGAAGAAAGACATGTCGCGGCACTATCAGTTCGAATCAGTGCTGTCGATTACGGGTGCAAACGCGGATTATCGTACACAGATCAAACCTTCCCAGGAAGGTGCAGCTGTGATAGCACTTTACAATCTCATCGCCGGCAAGGCAAGTCGCCCTACCGTTTCCGGAGGCGATGACAAGATCGCTAATCTGTCAAAGGCAGCGGATGACCTGTGGAGCAATCGCGGCCGCGCTTTAGTGGTTTCCGGCTCGAATGACAAGGCGGTTCAAACATTGGTGAATGGAATAAACGAGATGCTTGGGAGCTACGGCGGTACTATCGATGCCAGCACTCCTTTGCATTATAAGAAAGGCGATGACTCCGCTATGGCTGCTTTTGTAAGTGATGCAGAGGCCGGACGTATCGGCGCTGTGATTTTCTTCAACTGCAATCCGGTGTACGATTATCCTGCCGGAGATAAAATCGCGGCTGCAATCAAGAATATTGGATTGACGGTTTCTACCTGCCTGAAGGAAGATGAAACAGCTTCTTTAACAACTTACAAAGCGCCTGATCATCATTACCTTGAATCCTGGAATGATGCGGAACCGAAACGAAATCATTTCAGTTTGACGCAACCGGCTATCACGCCTATTTTCAGATCGCGTGCAGCGCAGGAAAGTCTACTTATCTGGGCTGGAGAGCCGGAACCAAACTATTTTGAATTTGTAAAGAATACCTGGAGGACAAGATTCTTTGGAGCACAATCCGAAGTTGCGGATTTCCAAGCTTTCTGGGATAAATGTCTCTATGACGGAGTTTTTGACTTGCCTGTGGTACCCGGTCCGGCTACTGTTTTCAACGGTGACGCTAATGGCGCAGCGGCTTCTATCGCAAGCAACTACAAGGCTGGTAAATGGGAAGCAGTTGTTTATGAAAGTGGAAACATTGGGAATGGTTCTCAGGCCAATAACCCGCTGTTGCAGGAACTTCCTGATCCCATCACGAAAGTAGTTTGGGATCATTATGTAACTGTTGCTCCGAAAGATGCTAAAGACATCAATTTTTCAGAGAGTTTTACCAAGTATGCAAGCATAAAAGTAAACGGAAAGACTGTTAAGCTTCCTGTGATGATCCAACCGGGTCAGGCACCTGGCACCATAGGTATACCGTTAGGATATGGTCGCAAGAAAGCGGGCAAGGTGGCGGATAACATTGGAGAGAATGCTTATCCTTTGGTTAACCTGGTCAATGGTTCGCTGAGTTATTCATCAAGCAACGTTGAGTTTGCAATAACAGAAGAATCATATCAGCTGGCGCAAACCCAGACCCACAACACTTATATGGGTCGAAATACAGTTATTCAGGAAACAGATCTTGCCTCACATAAGAGCAGCGCGAAATATCCTTTCGATCCGAAAATTGCTACATGGAAAGATCCGGAAGGCAAAACAGATCCGGAATTGGTTTCGATCTGGAAAGGTCATGACTACCCGAATCACCATTGGGGTATGTCCATCGATCTCAACACCTGTATCGGATGCGGTTCGTGTGTTGTCGCGTGTAATGTCGAGAATAACGTAGCACTGGTAGGTCGCGACGAAGTAATCGCCCGAAGAGAGATGCATTGGCTGCGGATTGACCGTTATTACAGCAGCGATGCCAAGCCGGATAACTGGCGTGACATTGAAGAAGCGAGCGAAAATCCGGAGGTGGTTTTCCAACCGATGCTATGCCAGCATTGCAACAACGCACCTTGCGAAACAGTTTGTCCTGTCGCAGCTACCACGCACAGTTCGGAAGGTCTCAATCAAATGACATACAACAGGTGTATAGGCACGCGCTATTGTGCAAACAACTGTCCATATAAAGTTCGACGCTTCAACTGGTTCAAGCCCGACTGGCCCGCACCGCTCCATCTCCAGCTCAACCCCGACGTCACCGTACGCGGCGCCGGCGTGATGGAGAAGTGCACCTTCTGCGTCCAGCGCATTCGCGCCGCGGAGATGGACGCCAGCGCCGACGGGCGGCCCGTTCGGGACGGCGATATCGCGCCAGCTTGCGTGCA
>CAMLER010000656.1 GCA_946478915.1 uncultured Chryseolinea sp. | reverse complement strand
GATCAGGAATATATTTCGATGCATGGCCATAGACTTATCGCAGGTAAAGGCTTCAGTGATGCTTCGTCGCAAAATCAGGACATCCCGGAAATAATCATTAATCAGCGGACCGTGAATTGGATGCAATTGACTGATCCATCCCAGGCTGTCGGAGCTGAACTCGTCATCGATGGACAAGAGAGTAAGGTTGTAGGGGTGGTCGAGGACTTTCACTACGAACGTGTTAACTATCCTATCCGGAATTTTGCGTTCAGGTATGATCCAAAAAGATTTGAAATCATAGGGCTAAAAATCGAGTCAGGCGATATGGTGGCGACGGTCGAAAAAATTCGCGGCATCTGGAAAAAATTCGATATGATCCATACTTTTTCCGGTAAAATTTATGAAGACCACATTAATGATGCGTATGACAAGCTTTCCTGGATGATAAAAGTTTTTGGTTCCATCGCTTTTCTTGTCATATCTATAGCGTCACTTGGATTATTGGGTATGGTAATATTCGCGACGGAAAAGCGAGTGAGAGAAATCAGTATTAGAAAAGTCTTCGGGGCGACTGAAGGAAGCCTTGTCTTCCTATTGAGCAAGGGATTTATTGCCCTGATATTCATATCGTCCGCTGTTGCGATCCCTTGCGCTTATTATTTTATGGACAGCATAGTTCTGGGCAAAATAGTGTACAGGGCGCCAATCACGGTAGTGGATCTATTGATGGGTACCCTTGTCGTTGTTGGCGTCGCCTTTATCATGATTGGAGCGCAAACGATGAAGGTGGCAAGATCGAATCCTGCTGAAACACTAAGGAATGAATAAGATCTCAAAGAACAAGATGCCTAAAAAAATTCTGCCACCCCATTGGGCATCGCGGTTCCTTGAATGGTACTGCCGTCCGCAATTGTATGAGGATTTGCAGGGCGACCTTAATGAATATTTCCAGCGTAACCTGATAGCAAAAGGATTAGCAATGGCGCGATTCATTTACGTTCTCGACGTATTGAAATTTCTAAGGTTTTACACGATTCGAACACCAAAATTTATCAACCTGTTAATTCATTGGATCATGATAGGCAGCTATTTTAAAACTTCCTCACGCAGTATTCTGCGCTATAAGTTGTTTTCAACAATCAATATTATCGGATTGGCGGTTAGCATGTCCGTTGGTTTGCTAATGATCGTTTTCATATCTGATTTAACTTCGTACGATAATTTTCATGAGAAAAAAGATAGGATCTACCGCATCACCACACGTGATGTCAATAATGTAGACCTCGCATCCACTTCCGTACTTGCGGGCAGATTGATAAAGGAAAGCTTTCCGGGTCTTGAAAACATCACTTTGCTTCGAAGGGGATTTGGAGGTGATGCTTTTACGGGAGAGAAAACCCTGCCGGTAGGCGGACTGTGGGCAGATGCATCTTTTCTAAGCATCTTTTCCTTTCCGCTGCTGCATGGGAACGCCACTACGGCTTTGAAAGATCCATATTCTATCGTATTAACAGAAAGCACAGCGGAAAGATTGTTCGGCACTACCGACGTGGTGGGACGGCACCTGATTTTTGACTCCACACAATACTTGGTTACAGGAGTTCTTGAAAATATTCCCAGACTAACTCACTTACGCTTTGAAACCTTAGTCTCATTTTCAACGGTTGAACTGGCAAATCCTGAAATGGATGGTGACTTTTTGAGCTGGGGTAGCGTGTACATGAACCATGTCTACGTTCTGCTTCCTGACAGAATCAGGGTGAAAAGTCTCCGGGCTAGCCTGGACAGGATAAGCGCCGAACAAAACGTAAATCATGCTCGTCCTATTGCACTTGGAGTTCAGCCTCTCACGAAAATTGCTTTGGGAAAACAACTAGAGAATCAGTTGGGACCCAAATTACCCAACCTTGCTACCGGGATACTGCTCGGTCTGACGGCCATTGTGATTTTATCCGCATGCTTCAACTATACTAATCTTTCCATTGCGCGTTCCTTGAGAAGGTCCCGCGAAGTGGGAGTCAGAAAAGTGATTGGCGCTACAAAGGCCCACATTGTAAATCAGTTTGTAGTTGAATCGGTGATGATTGCATTGATGGCGCTGGTATTTTCTTTTGTTCTTTTCGTACTGCTGCGCGCTCAGTTCTTATCGCTGCATCCGTTTGTCTCGAGTTTGGTATCACTCGATCTTTCACCGACACGAATAGTTTATTTTATCATTTTTGCGCTTATCGTGGGAATAACGGCCGGGTTGTTGCCTGCATTATTTTATTCCAAGGTGAATACAATTACCGTCTTAAAAAACGTACCGTCGCTTGCGTTATTTAAGCATCTTAGTCTTCGAAAATCTTTGATCGTTGTTCAATATGTATTTTCATTAGTCTTCATCACAACAACGGTTCTGGGCTACAAACAGTATAAGGACTTCATTGCGTACGACTTGGGTTTCAACACCGAAAATATTGTAAATATTTTCTTACAGGGAAACAAAGCCGATGTACTGGTAAAGGAATTGTCAGAAATACCTGAAGTAAGTGGCGTCTCCCAGTCGCTGCTTGTAATGAGTCTTGGAAGGAACTACAACACCATTGCTAAGTATGGCAACGAACCTGATTCATCAAACGTGTGGGTAAACTTTGTCGATGAACATTATCTTCCCCTGCATGAACATGAGTTCATAATTGGGCAAAATTTCTCCCCCAAACCACTGAGTGCCGACGAATCGGAAATAGTAGTCAATGAGCAATTTCTGAGAAGATTCAATATCGGAATGGGAGACCCTTCCAAAGCATTAGGGGAAGTCATAACCGTTGAAAACAAAAAATTGGCAATCGTGGGTGTTGTGAAGGACTTCCACTATGAAACAATCGAGGACAAGATTCATCCAATGGTCTTCCGTTATTTTACTAACGCCGACTATGGATATGTTAATGTCAAAGTTTCGACGAACGATTGGTTTGGTGTAATGCAAAGTATTGAGAAAGCCTGGAGAAAAATTGATAAAGTACATGCCCTCGACGCACAGTTTTATGATGACCAGATAAAGCATGCTTATAGTCAGTTTTCAATGATGATTAAGGTCATAGGTTTTCTTGCAT
>CAMLER010000655.1 GCA_946478915.1 uncultured Chryseolinea sp. | reverse complement strand
TCTGGTAAGGAGGGTAAAGGAAATCCTGGAAAAATAGACAATAAGTTAAAGGTTCCAGGTTCCAGGTTTGAAGTTTCGCTCGATGACAGTGAGTGCATACTTTATTTATACCCTTATACTCTTTATCGAGCGAAACCTCAAACCTGAAACCTGAAACCTTTAACTTATTGTCTATTTTTCCAGGATTTCCTTTACCCTCCTTACCAGAATTGTAAAATCTTCCGGCTTTTGGAGAAATGCTTTTACACCGTAAGGTTCGGTATCTTCAATGTCCTTTTTGGAAATAGATGTGCTATAAATGACAACGGGAAGATCCGTAGTTTGCTTATTCAGTCGCAAAAGCTTGAGCAACTGTTTGCCTGAAATTTTTGGGATGTTCAAATCCAGGAAGAGCACATCGGGGGGACTATCTGTTCTCATTAAGTCATCTAACGCTTCCATCACATCGGAATGCCAGACCAATACCATTGAACTATCGATGCGTTGCATCGCCTCACCAAACAGTTCTGCTTCTTCCGAATCATCATCGACTAGATAAACTCTCACTGATATTTTATGACAAAATTGTTTGTGGAAAATAAATCATGAATTTAGCACCTTTGTTCAATTCACCCGAGGCTTTAATGTGGCCTCCGTGTCTGATGACTATTTTTCTGCAAAGCGCGAGCCCCAATCCGGTTCCTTCGTACAAGTCTTTAGCGTAAAGCCGGGTAAAGGATTCAAATATTTTTTCTGCGTAGGTCTGCGCAAATCCGACGCCATTATCTTGTATCTCTATTTTAAAGAAGTCCCCTGACATTTCCTGCAATTCCGATTCAGTCAGCTTTGACATGGATATGCTAATCTTTGGAGCAACGTCCTTTCTTCGAAATTTCAACGAATTATTTACCAGGTTGTAAAATAACTGATGAATGAGTGTAGGGTATCCGTTGATCGTCGGTAGATCATGAAATTCAAGTTCGGCACCATATTCTTTTATAGGAATTTCCAGATCTTCAGCAATGCTTTTAATTGTGTCGCCCAGGTTAATTGATCGCAGGAATTGTTCGGAAACGTCAACCGTTGCGTACTGCAAAACGCCGTCGATCATCGCAGAAATCCGGGTGCTTGCCTTATCAATCTTCATTAAATATTCTTTCCCCTTATCGGGTAGATAGCTTGCATATTCGTGGTTTAAAATATTGCCATACATCTTAATTTTTCTTACAGGTTCTTTCAGATCGTGGCTGGTAACATGCGCAAATTGCTGCAGGTCGTCGTTGGATCTTTTCAACTGTTCGTTAGAATTTTTAAGGCTTTCCGACAACTTTACGAGCGAGGTTATATCCCGCTGCATCGAAACTGCCCCTGTTATTTTTCCATGATGTTTCAGAGGAATAACAAATGTTTCGAAAATCATCCTTTCGTCGCCGTTTGGTTTTTTTGCCGGGATATGTACAACTTCACCGCTAAGCGCGCGCATCAGAATTTCATACTCTTCAGATTCCTTAATGCCTGGATAAACCTCCAGTAGATTCCTGCCGATCAGTTCTTCAGCCCTTCTGTCGGAAACGCTGCTCAATCTTTTATTTACAAAGGTGAAGTTTAGCTGCGTGTCAAATGCTGTAACCAGTTCAACTGAAGAATCGAGAACCGTTTGCAACAAGGTCTGTGCTTTTGCCAACTCTTCATTCCGCTGACGGAGGATTTTGTTCAGTTCCAACAACTCGTTCGTTCTTTCGGCAACGATCTCCTCCAACTGGAAGTGCAGATTTTTCTGTTGTGTAATGTCAGATGCTGAGCCAATCCATTTCACCACATCCCCATGCTCATCTTTTAAAGGAACAGTATGGCCAGAAAACCATTTGAACTCGCCCGTGCCTGCATGCTTAAGCCTGAAATCGGAAGTCCAGGCTGTTTTGTTGGCAAGCGCCTCAGCCCAGAGCTTTCTCACTTTTGCTATATCGTCCTCATGGATCAGACTGGAGAAACGCTTTTTACCCTCTTCTGCGGAAATTCCGGAGTAGCCTTCCCACTGGTTGGACATAAACTCTACCGTCCCAGTGGGGTCTGCGATCCAGACGAACTGTGGAATACTGTTAGCGAGAACCCGAAACCTTTCCTCGCTTTCCTTGATGGTCAACCCTGCCTTGGTTTGTTCCGTTACGTCGAACGTAAATTGTAGCACCCCTCGGACAGATCCGATAGCGTCCCGCCAGGGTAAATATGTAATGCTGAAGTAATGCTCCTCCTGGCCATTTTCACCTTCAATCACGGCCCGGCTTGCCGGTAGCGACACCGTTTCTCCGGTTTGAAAGACCTTATCAAGCAATTCGAAAAATCCCTGCCCTTCAAACTCTGGAATTGCTTCGCGTATTTTCTGGCCTGTAATATCCCTGCCAATAATTTGTTTGCCAAGCGGATGAAAAAATTCGACAATATGATCGGGCCCTGTGAACACATGAATATGTGCAGGTAGCTGCAAGAATAGCCTGAAAAATTCCTTCTCAGTGCCTAGTCGAGTTTTGTTTATGGCGATGGTGTTGCCCACTCTGGCCAGTAGCTCCTTTGCAGAAAATGGTTTGACAAGATAATCATCGGCACCTGCTTCAATCCCTTCAACCCGCGCTTCTTCTCCCGCCCGCGCAGAAAGAAAAATTACAGGAATATTTCGCGTTGTTAAATTTGATTTCAATTTTTTCAAAAGCGCAAAGCCGTCGAGCTTGGGCATCATAATATCGCTGACGATGAGATCAGGAAGAGTTTGTTGTGCTTGCAAATAGGCGTCCTTGCCGTTGCTGACCGCTATCAGGTCGAAGTCATTGGAGAGCACCCTCCAGATGTATTCCCGCATGTCGCCGTTATCATCGGCAATGATCACCTTGGGTTTTGACCTCACCGACGATGTGCGCATTGCGCTTGAAGCTCCCGGGGAATTCCATTTCAGGGCCTCCTCGATAAAGGCTTTATCCGACACCTGCCTGGCGCCGCCATTGTGGTGGTACGAATCAACTTCTTTACTAGCCTTCACGACTGGTAGCGAAACAACGAAAGTACTGCCGCTGCCTGCTTTGCTTTCGACGGTTACATTACCTTTGTGTAGCA
>CAMLER010000654.1 GCA_946478915.1 uncultured Chryseolinea sp. | reverse complement strand
TCCTGATTCGCCACCAGATTGCCGGTGACTTCGATTTCTTCCGTTACTTTTCCTGGTTGCACCACCACGCCATCAACGGGAGTATATACAACGGCGGGTTTGCTTGGTGCATCCTTCTTGCTTAAGTCGTCCGCCTTGGAAACGCATGATTCGATGACAAACGCGAGGATCCAAAATCCAAGCACATAGGAAAAGCTTGTTACTAACGGGTGTTTAAAAGCTGAGTTCATAGGTTTTTTATTTATTGATTTATTTAAGATATTCGATATATCATGACGCAAGTCGTCACAAAATATTTTCCTATGAGGGTGTTTAACTACATGACTTATCGAAATGTTTCAATAAATCAAACATTTAACAAAAAGTTTATTTTTTGAGGGATTCAAGAAAGGCGATATAATCGTCAAGCACTTCGTTGTTGAGTTTGTACTTGACATATCTGCCTTCTTTGGAAGATGTGACTAATTCCGTATCGGTCAACAGTTTGAGATGGTGGGCAATGGATGGCTGGGCAAGATCAACAACATCGTTGAGATCGGAGCAATACATACACTCCTTTTGCTTCTTTATTTCTTTAAGGATCAAAAGTCGGTTGGGGTCCGCGAGCGCTTTTGATATTTTTTCCGCCTTCTTAGGATTCATCATACGATTGCGCTAAGATAACCATTTATTTATTGAAATAATTCAATAGTTTAGCGGGAGCCGATCAGAAACTTATGTGGACCCAGATTTTTCGCCAGGCGGTTGCTATTTGGCTAGTGTGCTTCAGTCAGCCTTTGATAGCGCAGGGACCTATCGATTCTATTGGCGTTGTTAAAATCGGCGGAATCCGGCAGGTCATTAGCATAAAAGGCAGGGACACCTCAAAGCCTTTGTTGCTCTTTTTGCACGGTGGACCGGGAAACTCAGTTATGCATTACGCCGAAAGGTTCACCTACCGATTGCAGGAACATTTTATTGTGGTTCAGTGGGATCAACGCGAGGTTGGAAAGACGCTGGCTCTCAACAAATCGCCAAGACCTCTTACCGCGCGACATTTTGAGGAAGATACGCAAGCATTGATCGACACTTTGTTAAAACGATTTAACAGGCCCAAACTGTATCTGGCAGGGCATTCGTGGGGAACGCACCTGGGGTTCTATGCTGCGATTAACCATCCGGAATTATTGTACGCGTACCTGGCGATTTCTCCAATGGTCCACCAAGTGGAAAGTGAACGAATTATTCTCGAACTGATGAAAGACAAAGCTTCGCGTACCGGTAACAAGATTGCTACACGCGAACTTGCGGCCATAACGATTCCATTTAAAAATGGAGAGGACCTCTATTTTCATCGTAAATGGTTGATGGAATACATGGGATCAAAGGCGAAAATTACAAAAGGCAAAGTGGACCAATGGTCTTCCACCTGGCTAGCTGTTTTCGTCGCGGCTTCCCAGCAGAATTTGTTTGAGAGCGCACCGGAAATTAAATGCCCGGTATATTTTTTTGTGGGAAGGAAAGATTTTCAGACAAACTCAATCATGACGGAAAAATATTATCAGAAACTGAAGGCGCCAAGAAAGGAACTATTTTGGTTTGAGCATTCAGCACATTCGTTACCAACGAGCGAACCGGAAAAGCTGCAGAGAATTATTATTGAGCATGTCGTTGATTGACGTTCGACAATCCGAGTTTATTATTATTTGCAGTGTTTAGAAAGGGGGAATAAGGAAAAGGGAATAAGGGATGAAGGCAAGCCAATAATTTACTCGCGATCACCAAAACAAAATATCTAACGAGTGCTCTCAGGCTGTCAGCTGATAGCTGAATATTTGGCTGAATGTTGTCCGCTTAATTTCTTCCCAATACCATCAAGGCGTTCAGTATCCACTGATCCTGAACCTCATTACCAAATGTAAACGATAATTGCTTATTGGTTTTGTTCTCGTAGTCTATATCATTATGTCCCATATTCATATAGAGCATGTTAAACTTTTTGTTTGTCCACGCGATGGGATAATAACCACTGTGCCATGTTTCATCGGCCTTCGTTCCCAATGGAAAAGAACTGGGATCTACTGAAAGCAATACTTCTATATCCTTATTTTTTTTAAGATCCTTTGACCATTTGTACCATTCGCTGGGAGATGTTTTAAAAGTGGCTGGGAGATTCTTAGTCAGTGGATGGTTTGGGTTTTCAACCTTAAGAACCGCTGATACCGGTCGCCAGGTGTTGCTTGCATATTCTCCACATCCAAGGAATATATTATGATACCAATCCCAATTTTGTGGAAACTCCGAATCATTTAAGGCAAATCCGGCAAAATGGAAACCCATCCATCCACCTCCTCTTTCAATATACTCCTGAAAAGCCTTTCGTTGCTCGGGCCTTTCCGGGCGCGTATCAAGGAATAACACCACATCATACCTCGACAGGAATTCGGAATTAAGTTTGCCCCAGTCATTGGTAGAGTCGTAAGTAAAATTATATTTCGAAGCCATCTGTGGGAACCATCTGTTTGCTTCTTGGACAAAGGTAATATGCGCCTGGTCATTCCTTGCCGTATAAAACGCGACTACGTTAAATGTCGGATTTTGCGTCGATGCGGTTAACGTGCAAACAAATAACAATATAATTGGCATTAGCGCCCGAAAAGATATCATCGTTGTGAATTCAAGGGAAGAAAGATAACACCTTTGAAACAACGATCGTACTAGTCGCAGAAATTTTATTGAATGCAGTTGATCTTTCTACTCGTTATTACATAATTCATCCACTTCACTCGTTCTTCAATACTTCCGCTGGATTTGAACGGGCTACCTTAACAGTTTGCGTTACCAACATTAACACAGCGATCATCACTACGCCTAATAAGCCCGGCGCCAATTCAATCAGCTGTATGGGAGCATGGTAGGCAAAATTCGACAAGACCACCTTTTCAAAAAAGATATAAGTGACAGGCAAAGCAATCAGGGCTGCAATAGCTAACAAGTAAATGAATCCTCTGGAGAGCAACAGTACAAGTCTCCATTCGTCGGCGCCGAATACCTTTCGAATACTGACTTCTCTCAGCCGTGTTTCCGTGGAAAAGACCACCATACCA
>CAMLER010000653.1 GCA_946478915.1 uncultured Chryseolinea sp. | reverse complement strand
TTGGTTACGCTAAATGTCGGTTGGAGCAATAGTCTCGGGCACGGCGTTAGTCTTGTGCCCTGGAGAGGATGGATGCTTGAGATCACACCTGATGGTAAGATGACTCCAATTGCTGCGGGGCTTAGGTCACCTGCAGGCTACGGATTTAACCCTGAAGGCGATATGTTCTATACCGAAAACCAGGGTGATTGGGTTGGGTCCGGACGGATGACACACCTCGAAAAAGGCGACTTCGCGGGAAATGCTGAAAGCTTGAAATGGGCTGGACTGCCTGGTTCACCCGTTAAATTAAAACCGGGCGATGTTCCCAGTACGGGCCGACCGTTGTACGACATCGCGAAGGAAGTTGAAGGACTCAAAGCACCAGCGATCTGGTTTCCCCATGGAATATTCGGCATTTCTACATCCGGATTTGTCTATGACAGCACTAAAGGAAGATTTGGACCATTTGAAAATCAACTTCTCGTAGGTGATCAGGGCCAAAGCAAAATAATGCGTGTTGCTCTTGAAAAAGTGAAGGGCCAATACCAGGGTGTAGTGTTTGGATTTCGTGAAGGTTTTTCGTCCGGAATCCTCAGACTAGCCTGGGGCAGCGACGGATCCTTATTCGCGGGGATGACCAGCCGCGGTTGGTCTTCAACAGGTCGACAACTTTACAGCTTACAACGGCTTGCCTGGACGGGAAGGATCCCGTTCGAAATGAAAACAGTCCGTGCTATGCCCGACGGTTTCGAGATCGAGTTCACAATGCCGGTGGATAAACATGTTGCCGGGAATCCCGACGCTTACAAAATAACCGGCTTCAATTATAAATATCACGCCAACTATGGAAGCCCGGTCATCAATTCAAAATCATGTCCTGTACGAGGTATAAAAGTTTCAGAGGATGGCCTTAAAGCACGATTGGTTGTCGATAGCTTACGGCTTGGTTACATACACGAAATTGTGGCCGAAGTAAAAGCAGCAAGTGGGAAATCACTTTTGCATAATACCGGGTACTATACTTTGAATGCAGTTCCTGATGGAGCTAGACTCGACATCCCACTCTCACCTGTTAAACATGATCATGCGGCAATGGCAAAACCTTCAGAGAAGGGTGTTGCAAAGGCAAAGACCACTCCAACAAAAGCCTCTTCAAAATCGCTTGCAAAAAGAGTTACAACAAAACCTGCATCCTGGGGAGCTCCCGATCAGATCATTAGTCTGGGTACCAAGCCAGGATTGAAGTTCAGCCTTGATCAGCTTCAGGTGAAAGCAGGAAGCAAAATTCAAATAACTTTCAACAACGACGACGATATGCTTCACAATTTTGTAGTGGTTTCTCCCGGGACCGCAGTTCGGGTTGGTGAACAAGCAATGAAGTTGGGCTTGAAAGGAGAAGAGAACAACTGGATTCCACAGAGCGCTGATGTACTGTTCCATACGAAAATACTGCAGCCCCACACAAAGGAAACAATATATTTCATAGCCCCAGAGAAGCCAGGTGATTATACGTTCGTTTGCACAATACCCGGGCACTTTTATTCCATGCAAGGGGTTTTGAAGGTCACAAAATGAGCTTATCCTCAATCGTTTGGCTGCATAATGTAATCACAACGGTCGAGGAGCAATGAACGAATCAACCACAGCTACGATTTTTTTTGGCTCAAAATCTCTTGTAGCGCAGTGGCGTTATTGAGCTTTTCCTCCTTCGAAGAATAGAGAAGCAGAATTTTCTTATGCTTCTTTTCTAAGCGGCGAACCTCCTCTAATAAAGCTTGTTTGTCCTTGAGCTCCTCCTTGTATTTTTTCTTAAATGCCTCCCATTTCTCAGGATCGTGACCATACCATTTTCGCAATTCTGTACTAGGAGCGATCTCCTTGTACCATGCATCGACAATGCCATCGCTTTTTGATATTCCGCGAGGCCAAAGGCGATCAACCAACACTTTAAAGACGTCGTTTGGCAGGTCTTTATCGTATACACGCCTCAGTTGAATCATGTTTCTATTGGTGAATTAATGAGTAGGAATTTTGATTTGCTTGTGTTTAGGCGTTCACAATGATCGTATTCGATAGAACAAAACCGTTCTCGATATTTCCAGATACCGAGGCCAATTGATCAGCCAACGAGTTCGCAAAAACTCCATCCGATTCATTGGAAGTATCTTGCCTTCCCCTTGTATAATATTGGGTAGCTTTGGTGTAAACAGCATCACATATCTTAGTTGGAAAAGCGATTTGGGTAATGAGCAATGACTTTCCGCCACCATTAAAGATCTCGACATGAATATGTGGTGCCCGTCCTCTGTACCATCCTGGAAAAATCGTTGTGAATGAAACGAGTCCATTTTTATCGGCCTGCTGCCTACCCCTCAGAAAATGGACAGATTGCAAATTGGCTCGCTGCATGCCGCTTCCACCATACTCTGAATAGTATCCATCTTTGTCACAATGCCAGATGTCAACCAACGCCCCGGGTAGAGCACGACAATTGTTATTTTTGTTCTGGATTGTAATCCTGACTTTCATTTCAATTCCGGACCGGTCGCCCCGGATATCTGCAATCAGAAGCTTTTCGGGATCCTTGGTGGGAAAGGGACCCGGAGTTTCTCGCGGCCATTCTTCACACGCATTCAGGCTTTTGCCTACATGCGAATCATTAACGATGACAACGGGAGCTATCAATGTTCCAAACCCCAGTTGTTTGATAAATTCCTTTCTTTCCATATACCCTCCCGTTTTGTTGCGAAAATTTCGTTGGCCTCCTGCGACGCATTGTTTGGCTTGTATAAGTTAGTCAAAATTGCAATTTAAAAAGCGGTTAGCGCAGGACCGGAAACTGAGCGATCCTGAGTGTGGTACACCCATACGGTATCAATTCAATCTCCTCCGGAAGGGCCTCCCTTACCTGGGGTGAGGGTCCGCCAGGTGACGGCAACATACCGGTTTGGCCGTTTACGATCGTCCATGAAGGTACCCGGTAGCCTTTCGCATTGACCACCACCGGTGCGTTGTCCAGATTCCAGGGATACGATGCTATGGTGTCTTTAATCGAAACTTCGAAGTCCAGTTTCTCAAGTTGCTCTCGCGAAAGGGAATAATTC
>CAMLER010000652.1 GCA_946478915.1 uncultured Chryseolinea sp. | reverse complement strand
TCCATTATATGGAGTCCTATAAGATCTTTACCTGGAGTCATCGCGATTTTCCGAGACCGGAAGAGATGTTGAAGCAACTAAAGGATATGGGGTTCAACGTAGTAGTTATATGTGACCCCGGGATTAAAGTGGAAGATGGGTACAAGGCATATGAAGAAGGATTGCGCGATGACGTATTTATAAAATATCCTGATGGTACCAACTACAAAGGTCAGGTATGGCCAGGCTGGTGTCATTTTCCTGATTTCACAAATCCTAAAGCCAGAGAGTGGTGGAAAGATCACCTTGAAGAATACACAAAGATTGGCGTGAAAGGATTTTGGAATGACATGAATGAAATAGCAACGTGGGGGAATATGCTGCCAGAAAATATGGAAATGGATTTTGAAGGCAACAAAAGTACCATCCGCCGAGGCCGGAATATCTACGGATTTCAAATGGCGCGAAGTAGTTTCGAAGCTGCGAAATCGTCATTGAAGAATGAGCGGCCTTTCAATTTAACACGGTCGGGGTATTCGGGCATTCAGCGATATTCTGCAGTTTGGACCGGCGATAATGTTGCCTATGATGATCACATGTTGCTGGGTGTTCGGTTGGTTACCAGCATGGGATTGTCTGGCATCGCCTTCGCCGGTTACGATGTTGGAGGATTTGTTGGTGACGCAACTACAAAACTCTTCGCGCGCTGGATATCTATCGGCGCTTTTTCTCCATTCTTCCGCGGTCATTCTATGATCAACAGCAGGGATGCCGAGCCTTGGGCGTATGGCGAGGAGGTTGAACAGATCTCCAGAAATTATATTAAGTTCAGATATCAGCTCCTCCCCTATATCTACTCACTCTTTTACGAAGCAACGCAAACGGGACTGCCGCTGCAGCGTTCACTGGCTATCGATTATCCGCATGATCCGAAAATTTTTAGCGGAGCTTTTCAAAATCAATATCTTTTCGGACCCTACTTTCTGGTGGCACCCGTTGATAGCAATAAAGACCTGTTGCGCGTGTATCTGCCGCAGGGATTATGGTATTACTTGTATGATGGTAGGCGTTTTGAAGGTAACGCAGAGATTGTGGTTGACTGTCCTCTTCACAAGCTTCCGGTTTTTGTCAGGGGTGGCGCCATCGTGCCAATGCAACCGATCAAGTCACATACTGGCGAAGTGACACACACACTGATAGTACATATTTATACGGGTGACTCATCGACTTTTAATTTATATGAAGACGATGGCGTAAGTTATGATTATCAGGACACGGGATTTGCGCTTCGCACAATCATACACGATCACGAAAACCGGAGCGTAGTCATCTCAGCTGTTGAAGGAAAATATCAGTCGACATCAACCAGGCTCAGGTTTGTTTTTCACGGGCTTGATGCAAATACGGACAGGGTTAATATAAATGGAACCGACATGGAGCTTGTCCGCGATTTAAATATTTCCTTTGTTGCCCTTGAAAAGTTCGATCCCATCCATGACCCGGATCCTGCGCCACAGCAGAATGTTCATACTGTCGAATTCGAATATGTGCCTGGAGAAATTGTAGTTCGGTTTTAGGAGTTGTTCAAAGTTCAAAGTTGTTCAAAGTTGTTCAAAGTTTAAAGTTCAAGGTTCAAAGTTTGAGGTTGGCAGCTGCTTTTCTTCGTGCGTAACGTCAACACCCCAACACACTTAAACACTTAAACACTTAAACACCTAAACACTTTTTACTACATTAGTAGGAGCGAGTAAACCCTATCCCTCAAACCAAGTTATATGACTGCCTCCTCCCCTGTGCAAACCAAGCCGCGTTTGAAATATTGGCAAATCTGGAATATGAGCATCGGGTTCTTCGGAATTCAGTTTGGTTTTGCCTTGCAGAATGGTAATGCCTCGCGCATATTGAGCACGTTTGGTGCCGAGGTGGAACACCTGTCCTTTTTTTGGTTAGCCGCACCGTTGACGGGAATGATTATACAGCCGATCATCGGACACTACAGCGATCATACCTGGACCAAATTGGGTCGTCGACGCCCGTATTTTTTAGTCGGAGCAATCATGGCATCACTCGCGCTGGTGTTCATGCCGAACGCTGACATATTAGTTGCAATTCTTCCGCCGCTTTATGTAGGCGCAGGAATTTTGATGATAATGGATGCTTCCTTTAATGTTGCCATGGAGCCCTTTCGGGCACTGGTAGCCGACCTGCTGCCCTCCGATCAAAGGACGTTGGGCTTTTCCGTTCAGACTATTTTAATCGGACTTGGTGCCGTAATCGGCTCCTGGCTTCCATACATCTTTGCAGAGTTCTTTGGTGTTGCAAAAACCGCGGACGCAGGAGAAGTTCCGCTTAACGTGAATTTGTCATTTTACACAGGAGCGATCGTATTTCTAATAGCCATCATATGGACAGTGGTAACGACAAAAGAATATCCGCCGGATAAGCATGAAGCAAGAGATACAACAAAGAAAGGCTTGGCACAGGTTTTTAGCGATTTTGCTACCATGCCTAAGGCCATGAAGCGGTTGGGTCTTGTTCAATTCTTTTCGTGGTTCGCTCTTTTTTCGATGTGGGTATTTTCAACTCCGGCTATAGCGACTCACATTTATCACGTACCACCAGGCGATACCAGTTCGACCATTTATCAGGATGCTGGAAACTGGGTAGGAATAATTTTTGGAGTTTACAACGGAGTATCTGCGCTCTATGCTTTTCTGTTGCCTGCTATTGCGCTAAGATTGGGGCGCAAAATGACCCATACGCTATCGCTCGTTGCCGGAGGCGTCGGGTTGATCTCGATTTATTTCATACAAGATCCCAACCTGCTCATCCTTTCCATGGTTGGTGTCGGTATGGCCTGGGCTAGTATTCTGGCAATGCCCTATGCAATTCTTGCGGGTTCAATACCGCCTTATAAGATGGGTGTATACATGGGGATCTTCAATTTTTTCATAACATTTCCGCAAATAATAAATGGCGTGATCGGCGGCCCCATTGTAAAATACTTTTACAACTCCCAGGCTATCTACAGCCTTGTCATGGCGGGAGTCTTTCTTATTATCGCCGGCTTTTGCGTGCGGTTTGTTGAGGATGGGGATGATGTAGTTGAAAGGCTCAACGCTTAGTGCATAACG
>CAMLER010000651.1 GCA_946478915.1 uncultured Chryseolinea sp. | reverse complement strand
GAAGGGACGATCAGAGGGCAATACGTTTCCTCAGACCGCGACGAAATAGATCGGCTGAAGATGGAACTTTCAATTTTATTCAATGAATATTAAAGTGAAGGAGACGAGTCCACGAATTATACCGAAGAAAGATCCGTACAAGAGAATTATAGTTTTTCTTTCTATACTGATCCCGCTGGCTATTGCAGCATTGTTCAGGGTTCAAATTGAAGGCTATGATCTTACGTTTCTTCCACCCATATACGCGACAATCAACGGCATAACAGCAATTCTCCTCGTGACTGGTCTTGTTTGTATTAAAAATGGAAGAACCAAAGCTCATGAACTGATCATGAAATCATGTATGGGTCTGTCGGCCTTATTTCTGGTAATGTATGTTGCATACCATATGACAAGTGCTTCAACACCATTTGGTGGTTCAGGCCCGATAAGGAATGTTTACTTTTTTATCCTGATTTCGCACATTTTGCTGTCAGTAGGTGTTATACCATTGGTGCTTTTTACGTACTTGCGCGCATGGAGAGGCGATTTTGCCGGACATCGTAAACTGGCGAAAATCGCGTTCCCATTCTGGCTTTATGTAGCAGTATCAGGTGTTGTCGTTTACCTTATGATAAGTCCTTACTACCAATAAAATTCCATATGAATAAAGCGGTACTTATAATGTTATTTTTTTTGATAAGCGCAGTGGCTGAAGTGTCTGCTCAATGCGCAATGTGCCGCACTACCCTTGAAAACAACTACTCCAACGGTGACCCTGGAATAGCTGCCGGAATAAACACCGGCATCCTTTATCTGTTGAGCATGCCCTATCTCGCCGTAATTATTCTCGGATATCTTTGGTATAAATCAAGTAAGAATGCCAGTAAGAAATTTTCAGACGGCGCTGCTGCTGGGTAAGTGTCCGCGGTGTAGGCAAGGTGATATTTTTAAGTTTCCCGCTCGTCGCCTTTCGAAGTTTAACGCGATGAATAAAACTTGCCCGCATTGTGGAGTTAGTTTAGAGCCTGAGCCTGGGTTTTATCAGGGTGCAATGTATGTGCAGTACGGCTTCACGATGGTGGTACTGATCATAATCAGCATAATTCTTTCATTGACGGGAGACTTTTCAGAATGGGTTTATATCGGTGTGACTATCGCGGCAATTATCCTCTTAGCACCCATTAATTATCGCGCTTCGCGCATCATGTACTTATATATGTTTGGGGGAATCAAGTATAACCCTCACCTGTCGCAACCAAAGTAATTCCGTAACTTTATACATTATCAACTATGTGAGTTGCTTTGAAGTTAAAGTACTTAGCATCTGTAATATTATTTTTTCTGATTGCCGGACTCGCTCTTGTATACCTGGCAAATAGACCTGTGCCACCGCAGGATATTGCTCTCACCGTATCCCGAAACCTGGAGAAAGAAATTGAAAGAGCAAATGAAGAAGCCGCGGTGATACTTGCAAATATCCACGAACGTGATTACATGCTTCCTGCGAAAAAAGGACTGTCTTTCTTTCTTTTTGATAGGGGGCGGTTGTCTGAGTGGTCTAGCAATGACTTTGTACCGACTTCGGCATCTGTTGCCCAGCCTTTCAGCCTCAGGCTACTCAAGGCAGGCAATGGCAGCTACGTTGCCAGAAGGTGGCAGGTGAATACGTCACAGTTTCTCGTTGCTGTCGTTCCGTTAATACGCAATTATACAATTACAAATGATTACCTGAAGACAGAGTGGAACGACCGGATCTTTCCGTCCTCCGGATTCGATATACTGGAATCTGATGCAAACCTCGGCATACCTGTGTGTGTTGGTGATCACTGTGTATTTCGAGTAAGCTTTCTGCAGAATGAGCTTCCCTTGAATCCCGGTAAAAAAGCTTTAGCTGTAGTGCTCATTTCGATAGCCATCATTTTGTTTATCGGGATGGTTTACAAATTCATAAAACGCATTCGTGCTCCTGAATTGCAGGTCATTTCATTGTATGTTCTGCTTTTAGGGATACGTTATGGGATGGTAGCATTGAATTTTCCTGCCGGGCTGCTAAGCTCGGATCTTTTCAACCCGCAGGTCTTTGCCTCCTCGACGCTGAACGCATCATTGGGAGACCTCCTCCTGAACGAAATCGCTCTACTGTTCGTCTGCATACACTTGTTTTTACATTACAAAGACTTTATAGTCCTAAAGTTTTTTTACAGGTCTAATATCTGGTCGTGGGTGCTGTCGATTGTTTCTGCCGTCTGTGTATTGTATGCGATGCTTTTCCCATTCATTGTTATTCAGACGCTTTACAATAACTCCTCTATAACGCTTGACCTTTCACATTCCCTTCGCTTCGATGGATTGCGAATAATCGGCACGCTCGCCGTCTTGTTATCTGGTGTCTGTACTTTTTTATTTGCACACACCTTCATCAGATTATTGATTGCCGATGGAGAACGGGTACGCGTCGTCGGCTCGTTCATGATAGCAACTATTTTTTTCTCACTCGTCAATTCGTTGGTGGGACAATCACATTTGTCATCCTTATTTCTCGGCACCGGATACTTTGTCTTGGTGTATTTCTTAAGATTATACAGTAGTTTAAGGCAACTCAGTTTCGCCACCTTTGTATACCTTTTTGTATCGATATTTTTCTTATCGACAAATGGTGCTTATGCCATACACGCATATGAACACCAGGAAAAAATCGATGACCAGTTTCGATTCGCTTCTAACTTTTTAATTGATCGCGATTATTTCGGCGAGTATTTGTTGGATGAGACTGCGGACAAGATCTCTAAAGATTTGTTTAGCCAGATTAGCATCGCCTCTCCTTTTTTAAGCCGAGATGCCGTGAGACAAAAAATTAGACAGGTTTTTATTCCCAGTTATTTTAACAAGTACGATGTCGAAATTTACATCTTCAATGCATCAGGGCAGCCGTTGGACAACCGGAGCAGCGCAACATTCACTCAAGTAACCGCTGCATACAATGACGAGAGCTCGCGGACAGCGTACGAAAATGTTTTCTTCATCAACAGTCCATCCAGTGACGTTACGCAAAAGTATCTAGTCAAAATACCGATGAACAGGCTTAATGCAATTGTCGGTTATGTAGTACTGGAATTATCATTAAAAAAAGTTAT
>CAMLER010000650.1 GCA_946478915.1 uncultured Chryseolinea sp. | reverse complement strand
ATGCTATAAAACATATTACGACCATTGTAAGAGGTAGAACCAAAAAATTGAGTGTTTTCGACAAGAAGAAAAACATAGTTGTTAATTACTTACGTCGGTTTAACGGATTTGAGATGTTTCCTAACCCGTCGATGACTTTGCGAAGCAAATCAAAATATAACGCAAGGGCTAACACAAGACTCATAAACCATATTACAGAGGTATTGAAATAGAATGTATCAAGATCCTGGTTCAGAAAGTGTTTTGCCGGCATATAGAATTGAGCGTCAAAATCGATGGCATGATCAGGATCCGGGTCCTTATAGATGGGATAAATCTTTTGAATCAACTTTCCATCGTGTTCAATGATGCGATGCGTCTCGGTCAAATTTTTCACAAGTTCTGCTATCGATTCGCTATGGTAGGCGTCACGGAATGCATTAAAGCCCGCTTGTTTTTCCGGTGTGTCTGTCAGACTAAAGATCAATTCTTCCTTTTTCTTGTCTGCAGCATTGTATCTCTTGATATAAAAATTTCGGAGGCGATCCAGATACGTCGATACCTGGGTGTGTACAGCCGAATCAAACTTCCCCGGAACAAGATTATCAATGGCATCCAATTGATAATCTGTAACGCTAAGTTCTTTGGTAACTTCATTTCGAATGAGATTCAAGTGATCGGCGACTTTTGCCTGGACTTTCTCATCGGTCGAACGAAAATTATTTATGCAAAACTGCAGGCGTGTCTCGATCTCCGGAATAAAATACACTTTTTTATAGTCGGCGTTCGCCATGATCTTATCATAAAGGTAGAACTCCCTTTCGAATTTGTTGTCTTTGAATTGTGTCACCATTGCTGCCTCAAAAGCCCATCGGGAAGTCATAAGATCACCCACCAACGGAACAGTAGCAGCGTTTCCAATTCGTGGATTTAGCTTATCAAACTTAACCACCACACCGCTTAGGATCAACTGCGGAATCAATAACAATGGAATAAGTATATATATAGTAACTGCTGAATTGAACGCCGACGAAATGTTCAGCCCCAGCAAATTGGCAAAACATGCGGTAGTGAATAAAATAAACCAATGCTGAAAAAACATGCCTTCTATACCCAGGATATAGTTTCCAACGAGGACGAAACTAAGCGTCTGGACTGCAGAGAGCATGAACAAAATTGAAATTTTTGAAATGATGTAGCTACTTCTGCTGAGGTGCAGAAACGCTTCGCGCTTAAGTATTTTCCGATCACGAATTATTTCTTCAGCGCTTACAGTAAGCCCCATGAACAGTGCAACAATTATGCTCATGAACAAGTAAGCAGGGAGATTTGGGTTCTTAGAAAATACATACGCATTTACGAAGGTTGCGTTCTCATTATAATATCTGACAATGAATGCCAGGATAAACGCAAGCACCGGAGCCTCCAGCAAGTTGATGATCATATACTGGCGGTTATGGATCTTCGCCTGAATGTCGCGAAGAGAAAAAAGATGCGCCTGTTTTAACTTGGATGGAATATTCAGCGTTGATTGAGGAACATCCTCGGACCGGTCCACTGAAAACGGTCGATAGTTTTTCTTATATACAGCATTCCACTGCTCAGGCGAAATTTTCCGCTCGTTGGTGAAATACCCGTACTCATTTATAACTTTCGTTTCAATGATGTTGAAGATCTGTTCGGGATTTACATTCCCACAATCATGGCACTCACCTTCATCACTATTTACCAGGTTGATACTTTTCTTAAAATAAACAATGGAATCAACAGGATTTCCATAATAGATTTGGTAACCGCCCGTATCAAGGATGAGTAACTTATCAAACATCTTGAAGATATCCGAAGACGGTTGGTGAATAACCGCGAATACCAACTTCCCTTTTAAAGACAACTCCTTGAGCAAGTCGATGATGTTTTCAGAGTCCCGAGAGGATAGTCCGCTCGTTGGTTCATCGCAAAAAAGAACGGCGGGTTCGCGCAATAATTCCAGGCCGATGTTCAGGCGTTTTCTTTGACCCCCGCTTATCGTTTTTTGAAGTGGCGAACCGACTTTCAGGTCTTTCGTCTCTGAGAGCCCCAGATCGTCAAGAACCTTCATCACCAGCTTGTCGATCTCGGCTTCCGATAATTTGGAAAAACAGAGCTTTGCGGCATAGTAAAGATTCTGATACACGGTCAGGTCTTCAATTAGAAGATCATCCTGGGGTACAAACCCGATAACACCTTCGATCCGTTCCGGGTATCTGTGGATATCGATCCCGTTGATAAGCACCTCTCCCTCCGAAGGTTTCTCAGACCCGTTGAGGACATGCAACAATGTCGACTTGCCAGCACCACTGCCGCCCATTAACGCAATAAGGTTGCCTGATTCTTCGCTTAGATTAACACCTCTCAATCCGATCCTGCCAGTCTTGAATTTGAAACTGATATTTCTTCCTTCAAAAGTTAACCGGGGATATTTACCAAATTTTTTGAACTTGTTCAGTACATCACCATAATAAACCGGCTCGTCTTTTTCCCATCGCAACATACTGCCTACTGCAAGAACGCCGATCCGACCCGACTTTACGGGTACACCGTTTAAATACACATCCGATTTACCTGCGTACTTAATAAAATAGAACTCGGCCTGCTCAACATATAATATGGCAATATATCCATTGAGATGATCCCTGGTAATATGGTGCGAATGTTGGAAGGATGTTTCGTTGACGGAATCGATTATCAGAAGTTGAGCGTCATCAAGTTGCATTTGAGTTTTACCCAATACAAATTTCATGATAGCCTGGATCTCTTTATGTTCGATCTTAAATTCGGACGCAATTACATTAACTAACTCCTTTTCGTGATCAGAAATTTTGCCGTCGGCCTGTATGATGTTGATGATTTCGAGAACGATTACAATTTTCTGTTTTTGGGTGAGGTCGGCATTTACCTTGCGACAAAGATCGCTTATCCGCTCGACGTCTGTGATTGTTTCGTTTGATCTAGGCGTTAGGTTATGAGCAAATTCGTCGAAGATTTTCAGGTAAGTATCAACAGCTGCATAGCTAACATGCTCTTCCAAGAAGGTTTTAATCTGGTTGCGTTCCTGGTGAGTGACTTCATCTTCTTTAGCAACGGCTGCAAATAACCGGAGTATC
>CAMLER010000649.1 GCA_946478915.1 uncultured Chryseolinea sp. | reverse complement strand
GGTTTCAACTTCCTGGGTAAGACCCTGGTGGTTAACGAAGCAAGACCACGAACTGATGCTCCCCGCAGCGGCGGTGGTGGCTACAAGAGTGGTGGCGGCGGTGGTTTTAACCGCAGAAGCAATAACGAATATTAATCCATCCGATATTGTACGAAAACTGCTTCGCAAGAGCAGTTTTTTTTTGTTCTTTTTTTTCACCCTAATTATCTTTTAAATGAATCTGACTCATGTTCAAAAAATAATCCTGGGTATATTCACCTTCTTACCCTTCCTCTTATTCCCAATATTCCTTTGGCAATTTTTTCAAATGATCGGATCGGCCATATTTTTTGATAAGCACGGGTCTGAAACAGAATTTATCTTTTCCACTTTATCATTTGTTTTTCCAGCAATCCTCACCGCCATAGGCGCGCTCGCATTAACCATTTTTTACATTGTTCATGTCGTGCTAAACAGGAAACTGGAAGGGTCGGAGCAAATTCTTTGGATACTCCTGTTTATTTTCCTTGGTATTTTAGCGTTCCCCGCATATTGGATCCTCAGGATTTGGAATAGCACCAAGACCGCTTGATTATCACGGAAACTTTTAGTAAACTTTGTATACATCAACCAAAAAGCTTTATGAGTGTAATTACCAACCTGGAACGGTGGGGTAATAACCATCGGCCTGGATTTTTGGACATCTTTCGCTTCATCCTGGGAGCTTTTATCACTTACAAAGGATTGTACTTCATAACCCATATGCCCGAATTGGAAATGACAACGGCTGGGATAAACGTTTATTTCGCAGGTTTGACTTTAGCACACTATGTGATATTTGCTCACATTCTTGGAGGACCGCTAATTTTCGTAGGGTTATTTACCAGAATTTGTTGCCTGATCCAGTTGCCAATTTTGCTTGGCGCAGTGTTCATGGTCAACGCACCCAAGGGATTTCTCTCAATCGGTCAGCACATGGAATTGTGGTTATCCATTTTGGTACTTATTGGCTTAATCATATTTATGGTTTTTGGAGCTGGTCGCTACTCTATTGATGCTAAGCGGCGAAGAGAAATAGAGGCTGCCAGACTATAACCCCATCTTAACCTAAACCGGAGAGGCACCTGATAATCAGGTGCCTTTTTGTTTTTATTCATATCTTAAGCCCTCTAATCGCAAAATGAAATACGTCATTGGTATTGATATCGGCACAGGAAGCTCAAAGGCAGTTGCTGTTGAATTATCGGGGAAACCCGTTCATGCCACACAATTCTCATACCCTACATACACACCTGAATTAACCTACAGCGAGCAGGATCCAGAGGAAATATGGGAGGCATTTGTAGCATGTATCACCCAACTCATTGACTACATGAAAGTGGCACCCCAAGCAATTGTGATGAGCAGCGCTATGCACAGTGTAATTCCAGTTGATAAAAATGGAAAAGCGCTGATGAAGATGATCACCTGGGCCGACAATCGAAGCGCCACAATCGCCAAACAGTTAAAAAATTCAGTACAAGGCGAAAAAATCTATTCCAAAAGCGGTACGCCCATTCATGCGATGACGCCGGTTTGCAAATTGAAGTGGCTAAAGGATCACGAACGCCAAATTTTTAATGCTACTCATAAATTCATTTCCATAAAGGAATTCATATGGTTTAAACTTTTCGGACTATTCGAAGTGGACTACTCTATCGCATCGGCTACCGGCCTGTTTGATATTTCAGAACTGAAATGGAACGATGAGGCGCTGGCGTGGTGCGAAGTTTCAAAAGATAAACTTTCGTTGCCGGTAGAAGTTACATTTGGGCGAAAGCTGACGTCACAAAGTAATCTGAAATTTAATGGGGCTGAGAACACACCGGTTCTGATCGGTGGTAGCGACGGATGTATGGCTAACCTCGGCAGCTTTGCTGTAACACCGGGCGTTGCTGCGCTTACGATTGGTACGAGCGGCGCAATCCGCGTAGCTAACGCCAGCCCTACTGTTAACTTTCGAGCGATGACTTTCAATTATCTTTTAACGAAAGACATATTTATTTCCGGCGGACCCATTAATAACGGAGGGGTTGTGCTAAAATGGTATGTGGAGATGTTTCTCCGCAAAAGTCTTGAAACCGGTGCCGATTATGATGCAGTCTTGAATGAAATAAAGTCGATAAAACCAGGCGCGGATGGACTTATATTTCTTCCATTTATACTAGGTGAACGCGCACCAGTTTGGGACAGTGACGCGAGTGGAATATTCTTTGGTGTGCGTAATTATCATACACAGGGTCATTTCACACGCGCGGTGATTGAAGGCATTTCGTTAGCATTGTATAGCATCGCCAACGCGATGGAATCGTCAGGACTTGTGATAGAGGAAATCCATGTCAGCGGCGGATTTGTTCACTCCGAAGAATGGCTACAAATCCTTGCTGATATTTTTAATAAGAAAATTAGCTTGATTAATGCAGAGGATGCAAGCGCGGTAGGTGCGGCTTACCTGGGAATGAAAGCTCTCAATCTCATTGGTGATTATTACGAGCTTAAGCCAAAAGCTGATGCCACCTATCTGCCTATTGAAAGCAACAATCGAGTTTATAGAGAAGTCTTCTCTATTTATCAAAGCCTGTGCAAAAAATTATTGCCGGAAATGGAAGCGGTTGCCGCTCTGCGCGATTAAGATCAGCCTTATGCTTTCTTTAATTCAATTATAGTTAGTTCCGGCGGCATTCCAATGCGGCCTGGATATCCGACACAACCAAATCCCCTATTGACGTACAGGTACTGCGATCCTTCCTGATACAAACCGGCCCATTGTTTGAAACGATATTGGGCGGGACTCCAGCTGTAATTTCCAATATTGACGCCCAATTGATATCCATGAGTATGTCCCGCAAAGGTCAGGTCGATATCGGGAAAGTCAGGTCGAATCTGTGCATCCCAGTGGGTGGGATCATGGGAAAGCAGAATCTTAACCGCTGCATCTTCCGTTCCCTTGTGCGCTTCAGCCAGTTTACCATATTTTGGGAACCGCAACGGAGGGCCTATGCCCCAATTCTCTACGCCGATAATGGCAATTTTTTCACCGCCTAACTCCAGCATCCGGTTCTCATTCATCAACAACTGATAGCCCATGTGTTGATGGGCAACCTTCATATT